>JBILNH010000030.1:0-19633 GCA_044375095.1 Crocinitomicaceae bacterium | reverse complement strand
GAACAACGCAAACAAATCGATTCATCCTTCCCCTTCATTTTGTACATGTTGGCAGATGGTCCGCCCAAATCGGAAATGTAACCTTTAAATTCAGGGTGATTGACCACCTCCTCTACTTCGTTTAAAATGGATTTTTCGCTGCGTGAGGCAATGAATTTTCCTTGATGCGCTGAAATCGTACAGAAACTGCATCCACCAAAACACCCGCGGTGCATGTTGATGGAAAACTTTATCATTTCATACGCCGGAATCGTTCCGCGCTTTTTGTATTTCGGATGGGGCAAACGCGTATATGGCAAATCAAAGGAACGATCGATTTCGTTTTCCGTCATCGTTTTGTACGGTGGATTGATCACTAACATCTGATCGCCAACTTGCTGTATGATGCGGTCGGCTTGCCATTTATTCGATTCTACCTCAACATGTTTGAAATTGGCAGCGTACTTCAGTTTATCTTGCAGGCATTCCTCATGACTGGCCAGCGTAATGGTTTCCCATTGTTTGTTTTTCGGCAAAGATTCTTCCGTAGGCTGCAAAAATGCAACTTGTTTCAATGTCCGCAGATTCGAAAATGGAACGCCTTTTTTTAGTAACTGTAAAATCTCTCTCAGGGGTTGATCACCCATTCCGTAAACCAACAAATCAGCTTGAGAATCAACCAAAATAGATGGTCGAAGTTTGTCCTGCCAATAATCGTAATGTGTCACCCGACGCAAAGAAGCTTCGATGCCTCCGATTAAAACCGGAACATCAGGATAAAGTTCCTTTAAAATGTTGGAGTACACGACGGTCGGATAATCCGGTCGAAATCCGGCTGCTCCGCCAGGAGTATATGCATCTGTTGAACGTAACCGTTTGTTGGCAGTGTAGTGATTCACCATCGAATCCATACATCCGGCAGTTACGCCAAAAAAGTACTTTGGCTTGCCTAATTTTTTGAAATCCCGCAGATCGTCTCGCCAGTTAGGCTGGGCTATTATTCCAATTTTGAATCCCTCATCCTCAATAATTCGACCAATTACAGCAGTGCCAAAAGACGGGTGATCGACATAAGCATCACCTGAAATAAGAATAATATCGAGTTCATCCCAACCGCGTTTTTCTACTTCTTTGGCGGTAAGGGGCAACCAATCGGTAAGTGGACGTTCGTTGATCATGACTCAAAATTACGGATAAAAGAATGATTCTAATTACAGTTCGAAGACATTAGTCATTTCTTAGTAACTTGTCGGCATGTTTCGCATTCTTTCATTGTCACTTCTTTTTCTATGCATCGCATCAGGTTGCAAAGAAGTGACTTCGACAGATCGGGTAATTGTAACTGAACAAAACGGAACGGATCCAATCTATATTGATCGACTTTATGGTGAAACAGAAAATTATTTGTCCTTTCCCATTTGGTTTGATACTGCGCTTATTTCAAAAGAGGGTATAACGAGAATTGACCGATCTATTTTCTTAATAGACCTTGATGACACACTTGAAAATGGTCAACCGGTGCAATCGCTCAGGGAACGCCGACAATATTGGTTTTTTGCCAGTGGAAGAGTAAAAAAAATAAGGGTTACCCATTATTACGACGATCAAGATGTTGGACACATGACGTTTGGTTATTACGACACCATTGATCAGGCTGGTTTTTCTGCTGCCTATAAAATGGACGCGACCGGCTTTCTTCCTGATGCTGACTTACCGGCGGATTTCCCATTTCGCTTGGATAGGTTTGTAAACGAGACAAAAAAAGTGCTAAGTTACCGGGATGAAGTTACTAAAACCGACCTTTTTGTTTTTAATTCGCCCGCCAATTGGGGAGTGATTTCAATCGATTCCATCGCCAACCCGAAAGCCTCCGATTGGGTAATTCTTGGTACTGTGATCGAGCCTGAACGGATGTTTCACTTAAAAAATAAGGTGGTCATTGAAAATGAAATCAACTGGAAACGGAATTACCAAAAAAATACTACTCGCTTAACAATCGATAATTACCCGTTCTATATTCATCGGAATTATGCCTGTGCGAAAGGCGGGGACTTCAATCACTTCATAGATTCCACCTTTTCAGATGAAGGATTTTTAAGCCATACATACCATTTGCTGTCTAGAAATAAACGCGGGTGGATTGATAAAATGGTTAGAAAAAAAGAAAATCAAGGTCACCAGTCAACAGCGATTCGAGTAGAGTTTTTCAACTACGAAACGAAACATCCTTCTACCGCCGATCCAAACAAGATGCGTAACTTTACCAAAAATCAAAAGAGATGATACAGCTTGTTAGAGAGAAGTCGATCAAACACGAAGGAACAATCGTTCACGTAGTTGGAAAAAAAGTACCTGAAAGTCTACAAAGCAATAAATCACTTAAAGTGTTCAGTGAACAATTTTTAAAAGGAAGTGATTCATTCGAATATTTAAAGACCGTTGAAGGACATGTCTTTTTTATTAAAGGTGATCAAACTCCAGAGCAGTTGCGCGTTGCCGGCTCGAAAGTACTGAATCAGTTAACGAAAGATGAACAAAAGATCTCCTTGGATGGAGCACCTGCAGCCGTTTACTTTGTGTTGGAAGGAATACTGCTTGGCTCCTACAAATACGCAAAACTCTTCTCAAAGGCTGATAAGAAAAAAGAGCGCATTTCGATTATTCAGGTCCCGGATACGTTAAGCGCCAAAAAATGCGATGAACTAAAAGCCATTCAACAGGCCGTTTTCTGGGCTAGAGATCGCGTGAATGATCCGGTGAACTACTTAAATGCGGAACAATTGGCGGCTCAAATCGCTCAATTAGGCGAACATACAGGGTTGAGTGTTCAAATTCTCGAAAAAACTCAAATCGAATCACTCAAAATGGGTGGATTGTTAGGCGTAAATAAAGGCTCCATTGATCCACCAACATTCACCATTATTGAGTACAAGCCAAAAAATGCGAAGAACAAAAAGCCAGTTGTATTGGTAGGTAAAGGAGTCGTTTACGATACAGGTGGACTTAGTTTGAAGCCAACACCAGGATCAATGGATTGCATGAAAAGCGATATGGCTGGTGCAGCATGTATGGCTGGTGTTATTTACCTTGCGGCACTTCAAAAATTGGATGTTCATCTTATTGCGCTTATCCCGGCTACAGATAATCGTCCAGGAATGCAAGCCTATACACCAGGAGATGTATTAACGATGTATGACGGAACTACAGTTGAAGTGCTCAATACGGATGCCGAAGGACGTTTAATTTTAGCTGATGCACTCGCTTACGCCAATAAATACAAACCTGAATTAGTCATTGACGCGGCAACTTTAACTGGAGCTGCATTACGAGCGATAGGCACACATGCTTCAGTTATTATGGGAAATGCCTCGGATGCTAAATTCAAAAAACTGGAAGAAGCAGGTGAAGAAGTCTTTGAACGTGTGGTTCGTTTCCCTTTCTGGGAAGAATACGGCGAGGAGATGAAATCAACCATTGCCGATTTGAAAAACATAGGTGGACCAAATGCCGGTATGATTAGCGCAGGCAAGTTCCTTGAGCATTTTGTAAAAGCACCTTACATTCACATGGATATCGCAGGTCCTGCATGGCTTGATAAAAAAGAACACTACCGCACACAAGGTGGAACAGGAGCTGGAATACGATTGTTGTATCAGTTCTTCAAAAACTATTAATTCATGGAGAAAGAAAAAGAGGTTGGAAATCCCAATCCATTAAAAGTTGGTATCTCAATTGGTGACATCAATGGCATTGGTCCTGAAGTCATTATGAAAACCTTCAGTGACTCCCGCATGCTGTTGGACTGTATGCCCATTATTTATGGTTCAACGAAAGTGTTCTCACAATACAAAAAGGTACTGAATGAACAAGAATTTAACTACCAAAGTTGCAAGCTGGCTGAAGAAGCCCAATTGCGCAAAGTCAATGTCGTGAACGTCTGGTCTGAGGATGTTGATATCCAACTCGGACAGGTTACTGAACTTGGAGGGAAGCTGGCTTTTCTCGCGCTTGAGCGAGCGACGCAAGACCTCGCGTCAGGTAAAATTGACGTATTGGTAACCGCACCAATATCAAAAGAAGCCATGGCAAAATCAGGGTTTCAATTTCCAGGTCACACCGAATACCTTGCTGATCTATCAGGGGAGGAACAAGCATTAATGGTTATGGTCGATGGTCACCTGCGAGTGGCCCTTGCTACTGTTCATGTTCCATTAAAAGAAGTACACACTACATTAACAAAGTCGTTGATTGCAGATAAACTAAAAGCTTTTGAAACAAGTTTGAAGAAAGACTTTGGAGTTGTCCGTCCTAAAATCGCCGTACTTGGATTGAATCCACATGCTGGAGAAAACGGTAAAATGGGCACGGAAGAACAGGAAATAATTACGCCGGCCATTAATCAGGTCAAGCAAGATGGTATGCTGGCATTTGGTCCATACCCTGCAGATGGATTTTTTGGATCAGAAACGCGCAGTCAATTTGACGGTGTGTTAGCTATGTATCACGACCAAGGCTTAGCAGCTTTCAAGGCATTAGCATTCAATGATGGTGTAAATTATACTGCCGGACTTCCAATTGTGCGCACGTCACCTGACCACGGGACAGCATTTGACATTGCAGGAAAAGGAAAGGCTTCAGCGAATTCCATGCGTCAAGCGATTTATACGGCCATGGATATATACCGAAGCAGAATAAATTACCGCGAATTGACATCCAACCCTCTTCAAAGTCAAGTGAAGGAAAAGGATAAACGACGGGGAAGTGGAGAAATAGAATGAGCTAGTCATTCAAAAAAATGAAAGATATAAACAAGGTATCGTTAAAAGTGTTAACTTTGCCTCCCAATTTTGACTAATGAAAGAGCGCCAGTCGTATAACATTCCTTTTGTTGGCTTGAAATTAGGATTCCACGATTTCGCATTTGAAATTGGGGATACGTTCTTTGACGAAGTAGATTATTCGATCATTCAGCGAGGCAAGGTGAATGCTAAACTGAAACTGGAGAAAAAAGAAACGATGCTCATCGCTGATTTTTCCATTTCTGGTAACGTTTTTACCACTTGTGACCGATGTAATGACCCACTTGAAGCACCAGTAAAAGGGCAGTTTAAAGTGATTTTTTCATTCGGAACACAATCGAGTGATGACGAAAATCTGCATGTGTTGCATCCGGACGCCTATGAACTGGAACTGTTTGACATCATTTATGAGCTCATTACTGTTTCCCTTCCATCGCGAAAAATTCATAAATCCGGTGAATGCAACGAAGAAATGATTCAACTCATCAGTAAGTATTCTGCTGTTGCAGAAGAAAGTGAAGACGACCAATGGGACGACGAAGACTGGGATGATGATGAGGACTGGGACGATGATGAAGATGAAGAAGATCCCGAAGACGATGGTCCAATTGACCCACGGTGGAAAGACCTTGAAAAATTAAAATAGAAGATTAAAAACTTAAATAAATAGAAAAATGGCACATCCTAAACGAAAAATATCGACGACGCGCCGCGACAAACGTAGAACGCACAAAAATGCAGTAGCGAAGAATATTGCTACATGTCCAACAACAGGACAGCCGCATTTATTTCACCATGCACATTGGCATGAAGGGAAGCTTTACTACAAAGGTAAAGTCGTAGCAGAAAAAGAAGTTGCAGTATAATACTGCGTTTAAATCCTCTTCTTTATGAAGATTGGAATTGATGTTTTAGGCGGTGATTTTGCTCCGAATGCTAACTTGCACGGGGCTGTTCTCGCCCAAAAAGAACTTCCAAGCGATGTAAAAATCGTATTGATTGGCGACAGAGATGCAATCTCTAGTGGCCTTTCTCTTTTTGGAGGGAATTCTGCGGACTTTGAAATTGTTCACGCACCGGATATCATCACTATGCATGATCACCCCACACGTGCAATTCCACAAAAACCGAATAGTTCTATTGCGGTTGGATTCGATCTGCTCGCAAAGAAAGAAATCGATGCGTTTGCCAGTACAGGTAACACCGGAGCTATGCTCGTAGGATCTATATACAAGATCAATACTGTTCCAGGGATTATTAGACCGTGTATTACCACTACATTACCTGGTTTTGACGGATCGAAATCAATATTGCTCGACGTCGGTTCAAATGCAGATTGTAAAGCAGATGTCCTATACCAATTTGGTGTCTTGGGCTCACTTTATGTCAAAAACCTATATGGAGTGGAACACCCAAGAGTGGCACTACTCAATATTGGGGAGGAGGAATCTAAAGGCAACCTTGTTACTGTCGCAGCCCACAAAATGATGGCTGAATCAGATGAGCTTAACTTTGTGGGCAATCTTGAAGGTCGGGATCTTTTCTTCAACAAAGCAGATGTCATTGTGACAGATGGATTTACAGGGAATATTGTTCTCAAAGAAGCCGAAGGAATTTACACATTAATGAAAATGCGCGGCATTAAGGACGAATACTTTGATCGCTTTAACTACGAAAATTATGGTGGAACACCTATTTTAGGGGTTAAAGGAAACGTGATTATTGGTCATGGAATTTCCAATGAAATTGCCGTAAAAAATATGATTATTCACTCGTTTGATGTTGCTAAATCTGGATTGTCCACGCGCATCAGCGAAGCATTTAATTAAACTATGGGAAAAATTACCGCAGCAATTACGGCAGTGCAAGGGTTTGTGCCAGACAACGTTGTTACAAATGATGACTTAGCCAAAATAGTCGACACATCAGACGAATGGATTACAAGCCGCACGGGAATTAAAGAACGCCGCATTCTTAAAGAAGGAGCGTCTTCTGATATGGCTGCCGAAGCAGTGAAGCAATTGCTTGAGAAAAAAGGTATTGATCCACTTGAAATCGATTTAGTCCTAGTTGGTACAGTAACTCCCGATTATCCTTTCCCATCAACAGCGAACGTCGTTTGTGATAAAGTGGGAATGAAAAACGCTTGGGGATTTGACTTAATTGCAGCTTGTTCCGGATTTATATACGCCTTGACAACAGGTGCGCAATTCATTGAAACAGGAAAACACAAAAAAGTGATCGTTATTGGTGTCGATAAAATGTCGGCCATTCTTGATTACCAAGACCGCACGACGTGTGTCATCTTTGGAGATGGAGCCGGTGCTGTTTTATTGGAGCCAAATGAAGAAGGTCTTGGTGTTATCGATTCCATTCTTCGAAGTGACGGTTCTGGAAGACAATACTTAATCCAACCAGCAGGTGGATCGGCCCTGCCAGCGTGTCAACAATCTATTGATGAACGCTTACACTATGTTAAACAAGAAGGGAAACAAGTCTTCAAGTTTGCCGTAACGAACATGGCTGAAGTTTCGGCTGAAATCATGGAAAAGAATAATTTGACAAGTGATGATGTCGCTTGGCTCGTGCCGCATCAGGCGAACTTGCGCATCATCGATGCTACTGCAAATCGCATGGGATTGTCTAAAGAGAAAGTAATGATAAACATTCAACGGTACGGTAATACGACTGCTGGAACTTTACCATTGTGTCTTTGGGACTATGAAAAACAATTGAAAAAAGGAGATGTACTCATTTTATCAGCTTTCGGAGGTGGATTTACTTGGGGAGCAGTTTATATCAAATGGGCCTACAATTCGTAATAAAAAATAAGCTTAATTTTACCATTCAAAACAGAAAAGTATGAATCTGAATGAAATACAAGATCTGATCAAATTCGTCGCTAAATCAGGTGTTAGCGAAGTAGAGATCGAAAAGAAAGATTTTAAACTCGTCATCAAAGCTGAGAAAAAGGCGGCTGATGCGCCAATTATCGTTCAAGCAACAGCTCCTGCAGTAGCACCTGTTGCAGCACCTGCTCCGGTAGCAGCTCCTGCACCAGCAGCGGCACCAGCCCCTGCTCCTGCTTCAGGTGACGATTCTAAATTAATTACGATCAAATCACCTATGATCGGTACGTTCTACCGTTCTGCTGGTCCAGATAAAGATTCATTCGTAAGTGTTGGACAATCTATCGGTCAAGGAGACACGATTTGCATCATTGAAGCAATGAAGTTATTCAATGAAATTGAATCGGAAGTTGCTGGTAAAATCGTTAAAGTATTGGTAGATGACGCATCACCAGTTGAATACGACCAACCGTTATTCTTGGTAGAACCGGCTTAAGTCGTTTATAAATGTGGTTGTTCGTGTGAATCAACGCATGAACGTTAAAACTCATCTTATGTTTAAAAAAATTCTGATAGCCAATAGAGGCGAAATAGCGTTGCGCGTAATCCGTACCTGTAAAGAAATGGGTATCAAAACAGTTGCGGTTTATTCGACTGCCGATAAAGACAGCTTACCTGTTCGATTTGCAGACGAAGCGGTTTGTATCGGGCCTGCAGTGAGTGCTAAATCGTATTTGTCGATTCCTAATATAATCGCAGCAGCTGAAATCACGAACGCAGATGCTATTCACCCCGGATATGGTTTCTTATCTGAAAATGAGAAATTTTCTAAAGTGTGTCAGGAGCATGGAATCAAGTTCATCGGTGCACTGCCAGAACAAATTGCCGGAATGGGTGACAAAGCAACAGCAAAAGCAACGATGATTGCTGCAGGCGTTCCATGTATTCCAGGATCAAAAGGTCTATTGAAAGACCTCGACGACGCGAAAAAAACAGCCAAAGTAATCAAGTATCCGGTGATTCTTAAAGCGACTGCCGGAGGTGGTGGAAAAGGTATGCGCATCGTTTGGAAAGAGGAAGATATACAAGCAGCTTGGGAATCAGCACGACAAGAAGCTGGTGCAGCTTTCGGGAATGATGGAATCTACATGGAAAAATTCATCGAAGAACCGCGTCACATTGAAATACAAGTTGCCGGAGATCAATTCGGTAATGTGTGTCACTTATCAGAGCGTGATTGTTCGATTCAACGTCGTCACCAAAAATTAGTTGAAGAAACACCTTCCCCATTCATGACAGACGAATTGCGTGAGCGCATGGGTGAAGCAGCTATCAAAGCAGCGCAAGCGGTAAGATACGAAGGCGTTGGAACGGTTGAGTTCCTCGTTGACAAAAACCGCGATTTCTACTTCATGGAGATGAATACACGTATTCAAGTAGAACATACAATTACAGAAGAAGTAATTGATTACGATTTGATCAAAGAGCAAATCAAAATCGCAGCAGGAGAGAAAATTTCAGGTAAGAATTACTACCCGCACATGCACGCCATTCAGTGCCGCATTAACGCTGAAGATCCGTACAACGACTTCCGCCCGTCACCGGGAAAAATTGTTTCATACCATTCACCGGGTGGACACGGAGTTCGTATCGACACGCATGCATACGCAGGATATACTATTCCACCGAATTACGACTCCATGATCGGAAAATTAATTGTCGTAGCGCAAACGCGTGAGGAAGCAATCCTTAAAATGAAGCGTGCCCTGGATGAATACATCATCGAAGGAATCAAGACCACCATTCCTTTCCACCAAAAGCTAATGGATGACCCAAGCTTCAAGGAAGGAAACTTCACCACAAAATTCATGGAAACATTTGAGTTTTAAACTCACTTGATGATATAGAAAAAGGTCGGAAATTTCCGACCTTTTTTGTTGTATGAGATTGTGTCAATTCCCTGTAAGTATAGCTCAGGTGACTTATTCACAATCATAATGTGAATATTTACAAAATTCATTTTATCTATTTCTTTAGAAACTAATTAAGTTTGGTCAACCACTTAAAATTCATTTATGAGAAACTACTAGTTACCAATCTTTCTAAAAAGATGTTGCTTTAAAAGCGTTCTTTCCTCAAAAAATTTGAGGTTGTAAATTAATTCTAAAAATAATTATTAAACTATGAAATCATTAAAAATTACTTTTTTTACATTATCCGTATTCTTGTTTAGTTGCAACGGGCCAAGGTTTGTAGTAGCACCACCTTTTACAAGTGTTGAAAACATCATAACACTTTCTCAAGGACAAACCATCGAACAAGTAAATAGCAGTTTGGGTATTCAAGCCTATGACATTCTCTATCTGAATGATGGGAATATGCTTTGTTTTTACAATTACAGACTACTTGATAGAAAAATAAACATTCAGTCAAAGTCAGCCTACAATGAACAATTTAAAGCTTCTGAAGATGAAAGTTTATCTTCTCAAAAATCCCAAACTGCTGGAAAACCATTTTATTCCGAATGGAAAAGGCTTTACGTTAACTTCAAAGATGGGAAACTAACTCATTTTATTACAGATGGAGGCTTGGAAGATGCTAACTATATTGTACTTGTAAATGGGACTTTAAAATTACTTAATTCGAAAAGTTTGGAATTCGCTCATTTCTCGAAATTGAGCAATTTTGTTTTCCCTCAAGTGGAACAATCAATCCAACCAGCATCAGCGCCTAAAGGAGTACAAACTCAATCCAACAATAACAGCACCACTATTTTAGATAAAGACCGTGATGTTATTGAAAATCTTCTTTTTCCATTGAAGTATAATGGAACATTTAAAAATAATGAAACACCAAGAAAGAAAAAACCTTCAATTATTGACTTCAAATAATAAGAACTAAAACATATAACAATGAAAGCGAAAAAACTATTACTTCTAGCGCAACTATTTGTAGTCTTCACTATGTTTGCGCAACAAGAATACGGCAATTATGATACCTATTCAGCATATGATCTTGACTATATGAATTCAGGTGACTTCACTGATTTAAGGTTGAGAAAAGCTGGTGACAAAGCGATAAGTTTAATGTATTTTCTTCCTTTCGATTACAATAGTCAAGGAGGGATTGAAGTTGATACAAACTTTGAAATTTCTACGCAACACAGAATTACGGAGCGATTTGTACCAAATTACAAGTTTTATTTAAACGAAAAATCCAATATAAATATTGGTATCTTTTATAGGAGAATTAGTGAGTCTCTTTCTGGCGATATAGATACATCTACTACTCCAGGGATATTATTAAGCCAAACAGAAAAAACAACTGGCCAAGGAATATATCTTCGATTAGGGTACGATCGCCATTTATTCCTTCAAAGATTTAAAAAGTTCGATTTCGATTTATATGCAGGTGGAGCACTTACAGCTGGCTTTATACCTCAAAAAGAAATTAAACAATTTGATTATATTAATGATGATTATTTATATTCAACACAAAAGTCAAATTCCATGGGATTTGGTTTAGATGCGTACACTGGATTTAATATTCATGTTAATAAATTTTCTGTAGGCGCAGAATTGATATTTTTTGGTTTAGATATCAACCAAGGTTTTGGGAAAACTAAAGTTATTGAGGAATCATCGATTGGTGGGGTGGTAACAAATCAGGAGTTCTCCACAACAGATAGTCAACCTTACAATTACAGCAAATTAAACATTAATAAAAATCAAGCATCCATGTATAGAGGTATTCGATTTACAGTCGCTTATTACTTCTAATTAATACCTTAAATCATAGAAAAAGGTCGGAAATTTCCGACCTTTTTTATTTTTTCAACGTCTGATCTCGATACATCAGCCAAGGCACTGCTCAAGTCTGATCGAGTGTCCGCCGCGGCGGACGTATCGAGATTAGACTTTAGAGTCCTAGCAATACTTGATACGGATCTTTTGCACCGAACAACATGCGCTCTGGATTTTCGAGCATCTCTTTCACTTTTACCAAGAATCCAACAGATTCCTTACCATCAATGATTCGGTGGTCATAGGAAAGCGCTACGTACATAATCGGACGTATTTCAACCTTGCCATTAATTGCAACCGGACGTTCAACCACATTGTGCATGCCTAAAATTGCGGATTGCGGTGGATTGATAATCGGCGTTGAGAGCATCGAGCCGAATACACCTCCATTGGTAATTGTAAACGTACCACCAGACATGTCTTCCGGCGTAATTTTTCCATCTCTGGCTTTTATAGCTAAACGCTTAATTTCACGCTCAATTTCAGCAAGTGACATTTGCTCTGCATTGCGCACCACTGGTACCATTAATCCTTTCGGAGAAGAAACAGCAATACCGATATCTGCATAATCATGGAATATCATTTCGTTGCCGTCAATTTGTGCATTAACTGCAGGGAACAAATTCAACGCTTCTGTCACCGCTTTGGTGAAAAAGGACATAAATCCAAGGTTCACCTCGTGGTGCTTTGCAAACGCATCTTTATATTTTGCACGGATGTCCATGATAGGCTTCATGTCTACCTCGTTGAACGTCGTTAACATTGCTGTTTCATTCTTTACAGAAACCAAACGCTCAGCAATTTTACGGCGGAGCATAGACATTTTCTCGCGGTGTTGTTCACGCGATCCACCCCAAGCTTTGGCATCATCAGTTGAGAAACCAGCCGACATAGCCGCTACGACATCTTGCTTCGTAATGCGACCATCTTTTCCGGTTGCTTGAACCTTCGCTGCAGGTATGTTGTTTTCTGCCATGATTTTCGCTGCGGCAACTGATGGCGTACCCGCTGCATAACTTGCCGGTTTCACTGGATCTGGACTAGGTACTGGAGCCGGCGCTGCTTTTTCCTCAACCTTAACTGGTTCTTCGACTTTCGCCGGAGCAGGAGTTCCTGCAGGTTTCGCTGCACTGGTATCAATCAGACATACCACCTGACCAACTTTTACCACATCGCCTTCTGCCGCTTTAAGTGTGATAACACCACTTTCTTCAGCTGGCAATTCAAGCGTCGCTTTATCAGAGTCTACCTCCGCAATCGCTTGATCTTTTTCAACATAGTCACCGTCTGCTACCAGCCACTGAGCTATTTCAACTTCTGAAATCGATTCCCCCGGGCTGGGTACTTTCATTTCCAATACTGACATACGCGTCTATTTTAGGTTTATTTTTTTGCAGTCGGTTTCCCGTAAGCAAAAAGATCTTCATATAATTGTTTCAATCGTTTTTCATGCAGCTTTTTCGAGCCTTCAGCCGCAGCAGCTGTACTGTGACGTGTAATTCCAATCAACGGAATGGAACGCATCGACATCGCCATGTGCGTCCAGGCTCCCATATTTGCAGGTTCTTCCTGAGCCCAAATGATGTTTTTCGCTTTGCTGTATTTCTTAAACACTTCATCCAACTGTTTTTGAGGCAACGGATACAGCTGTTCCACTCGAACGAATGCCATATTCGCAATACCTCTTTCGGCAGCTTGCTCTTTCATTTCGTAATAGAACTTTCCACTGCATAACACTACTGTATCGCATGCAGTTGTTCCATTTGGATCATCAATTACTTCTTGGAATCCACCTTTCGCCATATCTTCTAGCGTAGATGTAGCCGCAGGGTATCGCAACAACATTTTTGGCGAAAACACCACCAACGGTTTTCTAAACTCGCGCTTCATCTGACGACGCAATAAATGGAAGTGATTAGCAGGTGTTGATGTATTCACAATCTGCATATTCAAATCGGCACATTGCTGTAAGAATCGTTCCATACGACCACTGGAATGCTCCGCGCCCTGACCTTCATATCCGTGAGGAAGCAACATGACCAATCCACTTTGCGTTGCCCACTTGTCTTCACCAGCAGAAATGAATTGATCGATCATGATTTGAGCACCATTGAAGAAATCTCCAAACTGCGCCTCCCAAATCGTCAATCCGTTTGGATTAGCTAAAGAATACCCGTATTCAAATCCAAGTACACCATATTCAGAAAGCAACGAATTGTAAATCGTAAATTCAGCTTGCTTATCGGATAAGTGGTTCAAAGTCAATACTTCTTCCTCTGTATCTTCTGTTTTTACAACAGCGTGGCGGTGAGAGAATGTTCCACGCTCCACATCTTGTCCGGAGATTCGTACGGGGTGACCTTCATTCAATAAGGTTGCATAGGCAAGCATTTCGGCTGTACCCCAATCCAATTGGTTGTTTTTGATCGCATTCAATCGGTCTTCAAAAATCTTCGCGATTTTTCGGAAGTACTTTTTGCCCTCAGGTAAGGTGGCCAATTTGGTTCCGAGTTCGACCAATTTTTTCTTGTCTACCCCAGTGGTTGGCGATTGATCGAAATCTTTCGAGTTACCGTGACGGTAGCCTTCCCACGTCAGTTTCAAGAAATCATAAACCAGTGCTTTCTCACGTGTTTTCGATGCATCGAACTCGTTTTCTAAGTACGCACTGTATTCTTCCTCTATTTTCTTCGCATCCGCAGTGGTTAAAATTCCCTCTGCGATCAATTGATTTAAGTAAATCTCTCTCGGATTTGGATGCTTAGCAATGATGTTATATAAACTTGGTTGCGTGAATTTTGGCTCATCCCCTTCGTTATGGCCATACTTGCGGTAACACAACAAATCGATGAAAATATCGCGGTTAAATTCCTGGCGGTATTCCATGGCAATTTCAATGGTTTGTACAACGGCTTCCACGTCATCACCATTCACGTGAAACACGGGACAAAGCGTTGTTTTTGCTACATCCGTACAATACGTTGATGAACGACCATCCAAGTAATTCGTTGTAAATCCGACCTGATTGTTGACCACAATGTGAATGGTTCCACCCGTTCGATAGCCATCTAGCTGCGCCATCTGAATCGTTTCATACACAATTCCTTGTCCAGCCACTGCCGCATCTCCGTGGATAAGTACCGGACATATTTTCTTCTCGTCTTTGAGTAGGTGATCGACCTTTGCACGGGCAATTCCCTCAACAACCGTATTCACCGCCTCAAGGTGCGACGGATTTGGTGCCAAAGTCACACCAACTTGTTTGCCGTTTTTTAATGTAACGTGAGAGGTGAATCCCTGGTGGTACTTGACGTCCCCATCGAAGTATTCGATTGTATCAAATTCTTTTCCTTCAAATTCACGGAAAATATCCCGTGGGCGTTTCTCGAAAATGTTGGTCAATGTATTTAGGCGACCGCGATGTGCCATACCCATCACGAAGTATTCGACACCAAGATCAGATCCTTTATTCACTAACGTATCCAAGGCAGGAATAAGTGCTTCCCCACCTTCCACAGAGAACCGTTTTTGTCCAACGAACTTCTTCCCTAAAAAGGCCTCAAAATTCGTCGCTTGATTCAGTTTCGTGAAAATCGCTTTTTTACGCTCAGCATCAATTTGCGGGCGGTTTTTTAACTCAATTTTCTGCTTGAACCAATCAATTCGTTGCGGATCGCGCATATAGACATATTCAATACCGATGGACTGGCAATACGTTTCTTCGAGGTGATCGATGATTTCTTTTAGCGTTGCCGCGCCAATTCCAATTTGTTCTCCTGCCTGAAAAACAGTAGTTAAATCAGCTTCCTCCAAACCGAAATTATCGATAGATAACGTTGGCGAATACTGTCGGCGTTCACGCACCGGATTGGTTTTGGTAAAGAGGTGTCCGCGGGTACGGTAACCGTTAATGAGGTTGAGCACCTTAAATTCCTTCTGGAAATTTTCCGGAATGGCTCCCCCATCTTCAAAATTTGTGCGGGCAAAATCAAATCCTTCGAAGAATTTTTTCCAGCCTATGTCAACACTTTCCGGGTCTTGTTGATACTGTTTGTAGAGGTGATCAATTGCGTTCACATCTGCATTCCCGACATACGATATTTTATCCATCTTTTCTGTGCGCTTGTATGGAACGACAAATTTAGGGATTTGAACCGATACGGGTGGCGATATTGTGGATTTTTATTCGATCATCTGGAATGTGAAAATAAGTTGGTCAATTACCGTTGCAAATGGCGTGATTGGAGATTATCCCCCTTAATTCCTCTCCTAAAGTGGAAACTATCATTTAATTGCCGAAGACAGTATTAGCGTTCTCCCATCTGATCACTCCCACATGGTTCTTTTCGTGACAGCCTCTCCAAGGGGATTAACAATGAGTTATCTGCGATGAAAGTGTTAATATCCTCCCCCTTGATTCCTCACGTATCGTTGCATACGTGACAGCCTCTCGAATGGGGAAACGATGATGATTTTTCAGAAGTTAGTATTAACATCCTCCCCCTTGATCCCCCTCCCAAGGGGGAAATAAAATCAATCCTTCGTTAAATATTCAATTAGTGCCTCTTCAGTCGAATGGTGAAGCGTCTTGGTGACATGGATCTTGGCCTCTCGGAGTGCTTTGGCTGTGGTCTCTCCCCAGGCAATTACAATTCCTACCGGTTTTGGATTGCACGTTAAAAAAGACTTTACGTTCGATGGACTGGTAAAAACATACCCATCGCAATCAGCAATGGATTGACAAGCGTCAAGGGTTCGATAAACGTGAACTTCTTCGTATTGATCAATCGGTAACTTTTTGGCGATGGCGCGATTGGACTGCTCCGAAGAAGGAATTAGAACCCTTCGTTGACCTACCCAGCGAACAAAATCGTCTGCCACACGATCGGGTTGACCACTTTTGTCACCGATAAAATCAACCTCAATACCGAGAGATCGAATGCGTTCTGCCGTGGTTGAACCAATACATGCCACAGCAACTCCTGTTGGCATTTCAGTATGTTGAAGAAAAAAACGCACGGCGCGAATGCTGCCAAAAAAAATGACCTGACAGGGTTGAGTTAACGTAAACGGAACTGCTTCAAAACGTATTAAAGATTGAGCAACTAATGAAATGCCATTCGTTTCACAGAATGAAGGCAAATTCGCTAAATCTAAAATTGATTTGGAAATAAAAAGTCGTTTCACAGGATTAGTCTTCAGTAGACAGTAGGTCGTGGACAATGATTTCAGGAAGTTCGTCTAAGTCCTCACATTCGTAAACAGCCAAACTGGCGCCATCTTCCCAACGATTGGCATGTGCCACATGGACGTTAAACGCTTCATCGCAATACACCCCCAACGGTAATTGACATCCACCTTGAAGTAAATTCAATACTTTACGCTCAATGTGAATGCGTTCGGCGACATCAGGATGATGTATGGCTTGCAAGTGTTCCTTAAGTTCAGTGTCTGATTCACGGATCTGTAAAGCAAGAACTCCTTGTGCGGGAGCTGGAACGAATTGGGTAGGGTCTAATCGAACAACATGAAAGGCTGACAAATCGAGCTGCAAACGATCAACGCCGGCTTTGGCTAATAAAATCGCGTCGTAGTTGCCGTCACGTAATTTTTGAATGCGCGTAGGCACGTTTCCGCGTAAATCTTTGATTTCAACTTCACCGAATAAACTTACCAATTGTGCTTTTCTTCGCGCAGAAGACGTACCGACTACCGCTCCCGATTTCAACGAAAACGGTTGTGATTCATCGACAGCATCACGTGCAATGAGCAACAAATCTGCCGGATCTTCCCGTTCAGAAACACAGGAAATAATTAGCTGTTCTGGTGGGGTCGTCTCAAGGTCTTTGTGCGAATGTACAGCTAAATCAATCGCGTTTTGAAGAAGCGCTGTTTCGATTTCTTTCGTGAAAAAGCCTTTCCCTTCCAGCTTATCAAAGCTCAAATGCTGAATGGCGTCTCCTTGGGTTTTTATAATGGTGATTGTAACGGTATGACCAAGCGCTTCCAGTTGTCGTTTCACGTGATTTGCCTGCCAGAGTGCAAGATCACTTCCACGTGATCCAATTCGAATCGCTGCCATACTTACTTTTTCAATAATATATCTTTCGCCATGAGCATCGGCATACTCATGTATTTCTTTTCCATGTAACCGATGATCTTTTCGAGTACTTCCTTGGAAGCGTCATCCAGTTGATCAAGGTCGTTCTTGAAGACATCATTCATGGCTGTCGCTCGAATTTGCTTCACTTTTTCGGGAACTTCACGCATCGCAAGTTCCACACTACGCACCTTGGCAATGTGTTTAAAATCGAACATCGCTTCGGCTAAAATCTCCTCCACATGTTGGATTTCCTTCGAACGCTCTTTCAGGTTTTCTGTCGAAATTTTCTGCAACAAGTCAACTGAAATGTGCGTGACCGGGTGCTTTTCGATGATGCGCGGATCTAAATCCTGCGGCAATGCTATGTCAATTACTACTTTTCTAGACGTTTCTCCTTGAAGCAATTGATCGTAAATTTCTGGTGTGATGATGTGTGCATCTGCGCCTGTACAGGCAATGATGACATCAAATCCTTCTGAATAAGTCGTAAGATCTTCCAACGGCAACGCTCTTCCATTCAATTCTGTTGCCAACTGTTCCCCTTTCGATAAGGTTCTGTTGAAGACCACAAACTTCTTGAAGCCGTGCTTTCTTAAGAATCGACTCATGTTGGTATTTGTCACACCAGCTCCGATGATCAAAATGCGTGCATCCAAAGGAATGTTCATGTCCCGTAAGCGATGATAAGCCAACGAAACCACAGACACCGGCTTTGTTGCAATACTTGTTTCCGTGTAGACACGTTTTGCTGTTTCAATGGTGTGACGCATCAACAAGCGAATGAAATCACCTGTTAAGCCCATTTCCCGGGACGTTTCAAACGCATGTCGAACTTGCGTAATGATTTCACGCTCTCCGATGACCATCGAATCAATGGACGAAGCAACAGCAAATAAGTGGGCAACCGCAATTTCTCCGCTAAGCGATTCGCTGTTCTTGCTGTAAAACGTCAACTGTTCGTCTGTGAAGTATGGATAAAGTACCTGAAAGAATTGATAGAGAAAGGATTGATCAATAGCGTTCGGGGTGACAAATGAGAACTCCACCCGGTTACACGTAGAGAGAAACATCAACTCGGATAGATTCATTTCCTGCTTCAACAGCTGCAAACGATCTTCCTGTTTTCCATCTTCAATGTGCAAGACACCAATCTGGTTGACATCAACCAACCGGTGTGTAAATGCGACTATATGAAACTGCTCAATCACCCCTATCCTTTTCAGGATACAAAATTGGTCATCCGTTCAGGTTCTATTGTCATAAGATTGTCAAAAAACGCAATTTAGAATCGGTATAAATTAGTGGCTCCACTCTTGACTCACTTAGGTTGGAATGTGTAGATTTGTCGTATGAGTGCACCGAAATTGTGTTTAGTTCCAACACCGATTGGAAACCTTGAGGACATCACCCTTAGAAGCTTGCGCATATTAAAGGAATGCGATATGATTTATGCTGAAGATACGCGGGTTACAAAAAAGCTTCTTGCGCATTTCGAGATCCAAAAAACCGTTTTTCCGTTTCATGCACACAACGAACACAAAGCACTGAGTTCGGCGATTGACAGAATCAAGCAACACCAATTGACTGTTCTTGTTTCAGATGCCGGTACGCCCGGAATTTCTGATCCCGGATTTTTACTCGTCCGCGAATGCATCAAAGAAAACATAACCGTGGAGTGCTTACCGGGTCCGACGGCGTTTGTCCCAGCGCTAGTAGCGAGCGGATTTCCATGCGATAAATTTGTTTTCGAAGGGTTCTTACCTCACAAAAAAGGCAGACAAACCCGACTAATTAGTCTGTCAAATGAAGAGCGTACAGTTGTCCTCTACGAATCACCTCATCGGTTGGTTAAAGCACTCGGACAAATAGAAGAATTTTTCGGTCCGGATAGAAAAGTATGTGTGGCGCGGGAAGTTTCCAAATTCTTTGAAGAATACCAACGGGGAACGGCTTCTGAAGTGCGTGCACATTACGAACAGCATCCGCCAAAAGGTGAAATTGTCTTACTTGTGGAAGGAAAAACAGCCTAAAAAGACAACCCATTTCTTTCAGCTTGAACGTTCAAGATCGAGCAAGTTAATAACTATACATTCCCAAAAA
>JBILNH010000164.1:0-5529 GCA_044375095.1 Crocinitomicaceae bacterium | reverse complement strand
AGGAGATTTTGGATTATTTCAAGAAAAGGCTGAGGCTTTTTTAAATATTGGCGGATTTTGCAATGCCAGTTGGATTTCTGAAGGGGAAATCAGGGCATTTGACATTTGTCCGGGTAATTTACCGTTAAATAAGTTAGCTCAAAACAAAGGGTTAGCATACGATCGGAACGGTGAGCTTGCAGCATCAGGAACGATCAACTTTTTTCTACTCGATTTACTGAACTCACTTGATTTTTACACTGAAAAAGGTCCGAAATCATTGGGTACGGAATGGTTAGAGACCGTTTTTTATCCCCTCATCAAGTTTGACAGAGAAATTGAAAATAATTTGAGAACACTTTGTGAGCATTATGCTATTCAGCTTTCTGCGGTCTTGAATAATGCCGGAAAGAAATCGGTTCTGGTAACCGGAGGTGGTGCAAAAAATGCCTTTTTAATCAGTCGATTAAGTCATTATTTCGATGGTGAACTCATTTTACCATCCGAAGAACTTATCGACACCAAAGAAGCCCTTATCTTCGGTTACCTTGGCGCCTTATATTTAGATGGTAAAACCAACAATGTACCCAGTGTAACTGGTGCTGAGCGAGCTGTCCGAGGCGGTGTGCTGCACTTGCCATGATTCGTGTACTTTTTCACATTCCTGTTTTCGTAACTTATTTTCGTGTGACAAAGTACGTTTAGATGTTTTCTATCTTTGTATGTCGAGAAAATTACACAAGTGAATATGAAGGAGTTGTTGGAAAAGTTCGAAAAGAAACGTCCTGAAATTGTTTTCGAATGGAAAGATGCTGAAACAGAGGCAGAAGGTTGGGTTGTTATCAATTCACTTCGCGGAGGTGCAGCAGGTGGTGGTACCCGAATGCGCTTGGGACTCGATAAGCGCGAGGTGGAGTCACTTGCTAAGACGATGGAAGTTAAATTTACTGTAGCAGGGCCTTCCATTGGTGGTGCTAAATCCGGAATAAATTTTGATCCCAAAGATCCGCGAAAAGAAGGGGTGCTTCGTCGCTGGTTTGAGGCAGTTAGTCCGTTATTGAAACATTATTACGGGACTGGAGGTGATTTGAACGTGGACGAAATACATGAAGTTATTCCAATGACTGAAGATTGTGGCGTTTGGCACCCACAAGAAGGTGTCTTTAACGGTCATTTTCAACCAAAAGAGTCTCAAAAAATACATCGAATAGGTCAGCTAAGACAAGGTGTATTGAAGGTAATAGAGGATGCGTCATTTACGCCAGATGCAACCCGCAAGTACGTAGTTGCAGATATGATTACCGGTTATGGTGTTGCTGAATCTATTCGTCATTATTACAGTATTTGGGGCGGCAGCCTGAAAGGAAAAAAAGTAATTGTTCAAGGTTGGGGTAATGTAGGTTCTTCCGCAGCGTATTATTTAGCTCAACAGGGCGCAACGATTGTCGGAATTATTGATCGTGTCGGTGGGATAATTCGAACTGAAGGATTGACGTTTGATGAGGTAAAACAATTATTTCTTTCTAAAAAGGGTAATGAGCTCAGTCATTCGGACTTAATTTCATACGACGAAATGAACCAGCGTATTTGGTCGCTTGGGGCAGATGTATTCATTCCTTGTGCAGGGTCGCGTATGATCACAGAGAGTCAATTAGATCAACTTATCGCCGGTGGAATAGAAGTGATTTCGTGCGGGGCTAATGTTCCTTTTGCGGATAATGAAATATTTTTTGGTCCAATTGCTGAAAAAGCTGACCAGTCTTGCGCCTTAATCCCAGATTTTATTTCTAACTGTGGTATGGCAAGGGTTTTTGCTTACCTCATGAGTAACGATTTAAAGACCATTGAGGATATAGGCATATTTGAAGATACTAGCGAAACGATCAAACGTGCGATGCTCGAAGCAAATCACGTCAGTGACGCTTCAAAAGGAATAGCTAAACGCGCGTTTGAAATTGCTTTAAAACAATTGGTGTGATGGAATTAGTGGTGCTTATCGTATTTATTATTGGATATCTGGGTATAACCTTAGAGCATGCGATTAAAATCGATAAGCTCATTCCTGCACTTCTGATGATGGCTGTTGCATGGGCAGTTATTGCGTTAGGTATTGACGGCGCTCAGTCGTGGTTTGATCCACATACGAGTTCACTTATTTCCCTTGAAGGAATTCAACATGAGGAGCGCATGCACCTAATGGAATCCACCATGCTTCATCATTTTGGTAAAACGGCAGAAATCCTCATTTTCTTAATGGGCGCGATGGCAATAGTTGAGATGATCGAGTTCTTTGATGGATTTGCGACCATTAAGTCGATGATTAAAACAAAGAAGAAAATCACCTTACTTTGGATCGTTTCAATCTTGGGGTTCTTACTTTCAGCCATTATTGACAACCTCACAGCAACTATCGTACTAATAACTATTCTGCGTAAAATCATCAGCGATCAGCAACTCCGCATGTGGTATGCTGGCTTCATAATTATCGCTGCTAATGCGGGAGGCGCATGGACCCCAATTGGCGATGTGACAACCACCATGCTTTGGATGGCTAAAAAAGTAAGTACGGTTCAGCTCATTGAATATTTGATCATACCATCTTTATTGTGCACATTAATCCCATTGATTATTGCCAGTTTTCTTCCAATCTTCAAAGGAGAAATTGATGCGATTGAAACAACGAATGAACGAAGTAATAAATATGGGTCATTCATGTTTTATAGTGGCTTGACACTTATCATTTTTGTTCCTGTATTCAAAACACTGACACATTTGCCTCCATATATAGGCATGATGTTATCGTTATCCATTTTTGCGATTATGGCGGAATATATCTCCAACCGTAAAATTACGTTTACGGATCCGGGAGGTAACGATAATGTGCATACGCATGGTGGACCGACAATGAAGGCGTTATCAAAAATAGAGATGCCGTCAGTGTTATTTTTCCTTGGGATTTTAATGACAGTTGCTTCTATGGAATCATTAGGAATGATTTTCAACTTTGGTGAACAGGTAAAAGCGACCATTGATTTGAATGTATTCATTCCAATACTTGGTGTAGCGTCAGCAATTATAGATAACGTCCCACTTGTCGCAGCAAGTATCGGGATGTTCTCAGAGTTACCTGTTGATGACCATACATGGCACTTTATTGCTTACGCTGCAGGTACGGGTGGATCGATGCTTATAATCGGATCGGCTGCAGGAGTTGTCGCGATGGGAATGGAAAAAATATCGTTTTTCTGGTACTTAAAGAATATTACATTATTAGCCTTATTAGGTTATACAGGAGGAATAGTTTCGTTTCTTTTATTGACCTGATGTTATAAATTTTATAAAACAAACGTTGATCAATTATGAGTTTCAATTTTTTATTACAGGTGACTCCCCAAGGTGGTGAGGAAATGGTGAATCCAACAGGGGTAAAAGAAGTTCCAATTTGGGATATCTTGCAAGATTCGAATGCTGGAATAGGATGGTTAGTCAACTTGTTGCTCGTCCTTATGTTTGGGTATGTGATTTTTGTGTTCGTTGAACGTTACTTAGCTATTCGACGTGCAAGTAAGGCTGAAGCTGATTTCATGGTCAAAATCAAGGAATACTTGAAAGAAGGAAAAGTGGAACAAGCCAAAGATTTGTGTGCACGATCGATGAGTCCTTCTGCCCGCATTTTGGAAAAAGCAATTGAGCGTTTAGGAAAACCAATGGAAACAATTACCGGTGCGATTGAAAATACAGGTAAGTTAGAAGTCCTTCGCTTAGAACAGCGCATTTCTTTCCTTGCAACCGCTTCAGGAGCTGGCCCAATGCTTGGTTTCTTAGGAACTGTAATTGGTATGGTTGTCGTTTTTATCGATCTTGAAAATTCTGCTACATTAGAATTAAAGGTAATTGCGCCCGGAATTATGACTGCGATGATCACAACTGTCGGAGGATTGATCGTAGGCATCGTTTCATTTATGGGATACAATCACCTGCAATCAATGATAGGAAGTGTGGTTTACCAGATGGAGAACACTGCATTGGAATTTACTGATTTCCTACATACTCCTTCAAAATAATTAGGCATGGATTTTAGTTCACGAAATAAAGTCAAGGCTGAGTGGGGAATGTCGTCTATGACAGACCTCATTTTCCTCTTGTTGATCTTCTTTATCATCATGAGTTTGATGTCAAACAATCAAACGCCAATTGATTTACCAGAAGCGCAAGAGAATATACCGCCATCACAAGATCCTGTTGAAGCAACTGTGATTGTTACGGAAGAAAATCAATACGTTGTTATGCCCGGAGGTTCGTTGGAAAACCCTATGGAATTCGATCAGATTAAAGAACTGACAGCAGCTGCAGTTGAGCGTTCAGGAAAATTAAAATTGAAGATTGCGGGTCATCACAAAGCAAGTTACGAAGCTGTTTTTAATGTGTTGGCTCTTGCTCAGGCAAATGCTTGGGATCCAGTTCTTGCATACGATAAATAACGATATATGAACAGTCGGCCTCTTGTAAATCCTCTTGATAAACGCAACGGAATCATTGCATCGTTTGCCGTATTACTCTTACTTTTTTTGTACCTGTATTTGACAAAAATTGTAATGGCTGACCCTTCACCATCCGATATCCCTCCGGTTAAGACTGAGACAACATTAGAACAGCTCGAATTGGAAAAATTGGTGGTTGAAACAGGTGGATCAGGCAGCGGAACTCCTTCAGATGATCCAATTGCAGAACCTCGACCTCAAACGCAAAGAGTACTCACGCAGCGATCCAACCCAAAAACGCAATCCACTACCGGACAAAGCAGGCACAATACAGCTCCAAATTCGAATGAAACAAGTTCATCGACTAAACCATCCGATAATCCTTTTGGAACCGGCGGAGATGGGGGAGGTAAAGGAAGCGGATCGGGTTCAGGTCCTTTTGGAAATGACCGCGGAAACGATGGCGATGGCCCTGGAGGAAATGGCAGTGGCAAAGGAAGAATTCGCTTAAACGATCCAAGAGTTGATCATATTGAGACGAGCATCAACGTAAATGTGCATTTAAAATTGACGGTGAATGAAGATGGCCAGGTGATTTCAGCGACAAGTACTTCTAAAACCACGACGACTGATCAACGCATAATTAATCAAGTCATATCAGCGGTTAAAAGTCAAGTTAAGTACAATAAAGACCCTGGCGCTGGATTGGTATCCATGTTTTTAACCGTTAAGGTCAATGCCACTTAATAGCTATGAAGAATGCGTTGAGTGGTTGTTTTCACAGTTTCCTTCTTATCAACAACTCGGTGCAGTTGCATATAAACCTGATTTAGGAAATATTCAAGCGCTTCTGGAGCGAATTGACCATCCCGAAAAGGAATTGCGCTTCATTCATGTAGCAGGAAGTAATGGTAAGGGATCTACTTCGTCTATGTTGGCGTCTATTTTGACTGAATCTGGTGAGAGAGTAGGTTTATTTACATCGCCTCATATCGAGTCATTCACTGAACGCATTCGTGTGAATGGTAAGATGATCGAAGAAACTTTCGTGGTGTCATTTTGCAATAAA
>JBILNH010000159.1:0-5667 GCA_044375095.1 Crocinitomicaceae bacterium | reverse complement strand
CTCTAAAGTTGTTGAGCCTGGTGCTTTCGGATCGTTTGTTGGTAGATTAGAGCTCACGATTCAAAATGGAAAAGTGATCAATGACCGTTATGATTTAATCGAAGTTCGCTCTGAAAGTATTCCAGAAGATGCTGAAATGCAGAAATTACTAAAAGAAAACGAAGTGCAATTCGAAGCGGATATAAATACAGTGGTAGGGTATTCAACCATTCCACTTTACCGCTACTTCGTCGTTGAAAATCCAATTGACACCATGATTCTCAACGGATTGAAGTGGAAATTCCCTGAAATTGACATTGTCCTTTCCAATGGGTTCCGTTTTTGTCCACCACGAGTAACGCCAGACAAAACTGGTAATGTTCCAATTACGAACGGCTTTATCTACGATATGCTTCCGGTTGATTCAACAGTGCGAACAGCAAAAGTTACCGGTCAACAGCTCATGGATTGGTTGGAAAAAGAACTCAATAATGTTTTTGCAAAAGACGCCTCCAATCGATTCGGTGGATGGGTGATCAAATTCAAAGGAATGAAAGTGACGTTCAATGCTTTCGGTGAATTAGGTCAGCGTGTGCAGAGTTGCACAATGAAAGGAAAAAAAATCGACCTGTCTGCCACATATTCCATTCTCGCCTGCGAACGTGATGGAGATCCTGAGGATATGCTTTGTCGCATTAAAGGCGTCAAAGAGGCAAAGAATACAACCAGTACCTTGCATCAGGTTATGATCGAATACTTAAAGAAAAACTCTCCGGTTACACCAACACCAGAAGAAAACGCGAAAGTGCTTGATGCGCCTCAAACGTTGTTGACTCAGGTCACTGGGGTAGATTATGTGTTTCGTTAAAAGCTGATCAACGTCTGTTTAACGCTTGACATTTGTCACGCATAATCTGTATTATGCTATCTAGATTTGTTTCAAGACAAATTCTGATACGTATGGAAGTAGAACAAATGTATATAGGTCGCATTGCTCATATTGCTGCTATTCTCAAGTCAAGCGGGTGTCATAATTATAAAGATATGGTTGACGGCATGACAGTCATCCGTTTAACCAATATTCCAAAAATGGAATACGTTTGTCCAACAACACTATTGCCATATGGAAATTAAAGTTGAAAACATTAAATGCGGTGGATGTGTATCAACACTGCAAAAAAAACTATTAGCAATAGATGGTGTGGATCAGGTTAGTGTGGATATACAAACTGGCACAATAAGCATTGTTGGAAATCCAGATCGGAACGAGGTCATTTCAAAACTAGATGACCTTGGTTATCCGGAAGTTGGTAACAATTCCCTCTTCAAGAAGTCGAAATCCATGGTCAGTTGTGTTATTGGTAGACTAGACTCACCAGCGGAAAAATAAAATGATAATTGCTCTGATCTACTTTTGAAATTGTTAGTTTTGTGCAGTGAAAAACACGTTTATTGTCCTATTTTGTTGTCTGTTGATCATCGCTAAAGTCCTCTTCGGAACGATTTGGCAGATTCATTTTTACACCAATCAACAGGCGATAATTGCACAAGAATGCGTCAACAAAAATCGACCTGAAATGCAGTGTAATGGAACGTGTTACCTAGCTAAACAATTGAAAAAAGCAGATCTCGAACTTGAGAAAAAGAAATCGGATCAACAGCGTTCGTTGAGTGGAATGAAATGGTTGGAATCTGAGGTATTTCTATCGTTTACATCATCTTCTTATTCCATTTTTGCGCCATCAACTTGTTCAAAAGCAAATCTATGCGTGCCATATGTAAATTGTTACCATTTTCGGTATTTCGCAGCAATTTTTCATCCTCCATGTATCGTTGATCATAGCTAGTTTATGTATCAATAATACACGAATCAAATGAAATACAACATACTGATGCTTGTCCTTTTCTGTTGGACAAGTAGCCGGGCATGTGATGTCTGTGGGGGGGTGACCAATACATCCTCTTTAGGGGTATTAGCCAGTACACAGTATCATTTTATCGGTTTAAAAACAGAATTCAAATCGTTTTCGAGCTATTTGTATGGCATTCCGCATTCTAAGGAAAAGCTGATTCGAACAGAAATTATGGGCAGGTTACAGTTACATCGACGTGCTCAACTCTTGATTTCGATTCCTCTCCAATCGGCATGGCAAACGGATGACTTTGGCCGCACTCAAGTTGCAGGACTAGGGGATATTCAGTCGACAGTAAATGCTATTCTTTTTCACCGGTCTGATTCATCAGAACAGGTTCGAGAGTTTGTATCGATAGGTGGGGGAGTAAAATGGCCAACAGGGCTGAATGCTGATTATCCAGATCCGCAGAAAAATCTTTATCCCGGAACAGGTTCATTAGATGCGCTTTTATCGGCTAACATGTTGCACCGTTTCAAACCCCGATTCGCTGGGCAAATGGAGCTCAATTATAGTATCAAAGGAAAAGATCGCGTAGGTTTTCAATATGGTCAATCTGGCATGATTACACTGTCGGCAATTTACGAACAACCCGTTCGGCAGTCGCGACTATTTGTCAGTGTAGGACCTGCAGTTGAATGGAACGCACGAAGCAGTTATTCAGGTGTCAGTTTACAATCTACCTATTCAAAAGGTTGGCAATTTGCGTTCAAAGCAAGTGTCAATGGGATGTTGCGAAATTGGCTATGGTCAATTGGAACACACCTACCCGTAGTGCAATATTCGTTTTCCGGAAATGTAAAACAATGGCCAACTATTCAGGCCGCTTTTAATTATTTAATCGCTAAAAAATCAAAGAAATGAAAAAACAAATCAAACAATTATCCTTCATAGTAGTAATGATGGTAATAGGAACTTTAACAGCATGCCACAAAGATGATCACGAGGAAGTCACAGCAACTATTTCCTTTATGGAGCCTACTGATGGAGATACCATTGCGTTGAATGAAGAATTGCATGCAGAAGGAACAATCCTAGGCTCGGCTGAGTTGCATGGGTATACTTTAACAATGAAGAACATTACGACCAATGAAGAACTATTAAATGTGTCTTCAATAGGTCATGCGTCTTCTTATGCGTTTCACGAACATTGGGTAAATACAGTATCTGACACATCAACGATTCAAATTGTAGTAGCAGTAGAATTGGATCATGATGGAAATAAAACGTCCAAGACCATTAATGTTGTTGCATTGCCGCAATAATATAAAATGCTCATAAGTGACATAGGTTACATTACTTTATTTAGGATACAAATACTTTTACCATATGCGCTTTTTTAGTTTTTTGTTGGGTATGCTTATTAGTGCGAACGGTTTTACACAGCCGTTCGCCTTTCCTTTTTCTGTATCGCTTAAGCCAACATCAATTCAAGGGTTCAACGGACTGCATTCTTTTGCATTTGCCTCGCAAGGAAATAAAGTCGTTTTAATCGGTGGGCGAAAAGACGGATTACATGCCCGACAACCGTTCAACGCGTTTCCAGCCAACCAGAATAATGCCGATATTATTTTATTGGATTTGGATCAACAAACAAGTTTGAGTGTTTCCTTGAGTTCGCTTCCGTTATCTATTTCAGAACAGTTACAATCAACCAATACGAATTTTTACCAGGAAAACGATACCTTATACATCATCGGAGGATATAGCTACACCGCTTCAGCTCAAGATCACATCACACACAATAAATTAACAGCAGTACATGTCAGTTCGTTGATTCAAGCAATGGAAGGCAATCAACCTGTTTCACCCAGTTTTGAACAACTTTCAGATACGTTGTTTGGTGTTACCGGTGGACAGTTGGGAAGAATTGGTACAACCTTTTATTTGGTTGGCGGACATCGATTTGATGGAAGGTACAATCCGATGGGTAATGCAACCTATGTGCAGCACTATGTGAATGGTTACCGAAATTTTCAGTTGAAGCGCATGAATGGTCAACTGACCTTAGCGAACGTCACACAAACAACCGATCAGTTTCACTTGCATCGCCGCGACTACAACTTGTTGCCGCATAAATATGCCACTGGCGAGCGTGGCTACTTAATTTCAGCTGGGGTCTTTCAATACAATGCCGATTTACCTTTCCTCTATCCAGTCGAAATAAATGAGTCAGGATACCAGGCACATTCAACCTTTAGTCAATTTTTAAGTCATTACCATTGTGCTAAAGCACACATTCATTCGAGTGCTAATCACGTAACGCATTCATTGTTTTTTGGAGGAATGAGTCAATACCAATGGGTTAATAATGTACTTTTTGAGGACCAAGGAGTTCCATTTGTAAAAACAATAAGTCGCCTTTCACGCGACGATCAAGGGAACTTTGAAGAAGTAGCGTTGCCAGTTCAAATGCCTCAATTCTCTGGCGCTAGTGCCGAGTTTATACCATCTCATGACCTGCAATTTGTTGATCATGAGCTTTTAGATCAATCCCAATTCACAACTGATTCGATCTTAATTGGACATATTGTTGGAGGAATTAACAGTCCGGAAGCACATCCATTTAACACAAATAATACTGGAGTGACAAGTGCAAGCTCGGTCGTTTATGAAGTTTGGTTAAAGCCAGAATCTACCAATCAATTAAAACCGGTTGAACAAACCGCTCCATTTGAAGTGTTGGTTTCACCGAATCCAGCAAAATCTGTTGTCAATTTTCAAATTACTGTGCCTTACAAAAGTGAAATGGAAGTATTTGTAACAGATGCAGCTGGAAAGTTGATTGATGAAACATACTTCGAGAAATGCAACTCAGGAAAGAAGACTTTTAAACTAGATCCGACGCTATTCAAATCCGGGAAATACACCTTTAATTTTTTGTTCGATGCACGTTATGTCCGATCAAAACAAGTCATTATCCAAGTCGATTAACATGGAAAGCACCTTTTGGAATGAGCGCTACAGATCCGAAGAATATGCATACGGAAAAGAACCAAATGACTTTTTAGTAAAGCAATTTTCACAAATAGGTAAAAAGGTACTTTGCCTAGCTGAAGGTGAAGGACGAAATGCTGTTTTTTTAGCCAAGAATAGTTGCAAGGTGACGTGCATTGATTATGCGGAGGAAGGACTTCAAAAGGCACAGCAATTAGCAAAGGAAAATGGTGTAGAACTGACGACGGTTTGCGCGAATTTATTTGATGTGAATTTAAAAGAAAAGGAATGGGATAGTATTGTGGTCATTTTTGGTCATTTCCCTTCAGATTTGCGTCAAAAAGTGCATGGACAAATCTATTCGGCATTGAAACCTGGTGGAACGTTGATTTTGGAAGCGTATCGAAAGGATCAGGTAAACTATAAAACTGGGGGACCTATGAATGTTGATATGTTGTATTCGAAAGAAGAGCTTTCACAAGATTTTAAGCAATTTGATCAACTCGAAATCTCTGAAACCGTTCGTGAAGTTCATGAAGGTACTTTTCATCATGGCGAAGCAGCGGTTGTTCAAGTTGTTGGCAAGAAAATCTAATCCTTACAAAACGATTAAAAATTAATACCAATTGATATGAAAAAGAACATGGGAATGGCAGATCGATTGATTCGATTAAGTGTTGCCGGCGCATTGGCAGGATTGTTCCTAGGGCAGGTAATCACTGGTGCACTGGGCATTCTAGCGCTTATAGTGTCAGCTGTATTTATTCTGACCAGCGCGGTAAATTTTTGTCCGTTGTATAAAATACTTGGAATTAAAACGTGTAAGAATTGAGGGAAG
>JBILNH010000052.1:0-14182 GCA_044375095.1 Crocinitomicaceae bacterium | reverse complement strand
AACAGAATTGATCGTTTCAATCAATTCCTCTCTATCCCAAGGTTTATTGAGACAGGCGATTAGATTCGTTTCGTTTAAGTTTTCGATAATTTGAGTGTCTGTGTACCCTGTGAGTAAAATACATTTTGTAGACGGACTAAATATTGCCATTTTTCGAATGACTTCATGACCATTCATACCTGGCATCATTTGATCAGTGATCAGAAAAGGGACCGACATACCTTCACCCTTTAATTCTTCCACCAAATCAAGTGCTTCTTGTCCGCTTTGGGCAAATTCAAGAATAAATCGATCCCCAAAAGCCCTGCTTAGTTGCTGTTGAAGTCCATCAAGAATGGATTTTTCGTCGTCAACGCAAATGATTATTTCGTAAAATTCATTCATACGATAGTGTTTTCAATGGGATTCTTTTTTGGTAGTTCAATATGAAACGTAGTCCCAATTCCAAGTTGGCTAAACGTATAAATATTTAATGTAGAAAGAAAAACGTAGCCGAAAGGAGTAATCGATTGAGTAGGCTTATCGATAATCAAACAAATTGAACCCCACAAAATGCCGCCAAAACTCATCAAGATCGCTTCATAAACTACAAAGCGTTTTCGATTCACCATTAGCGCATCACCCCCCTTTAGGAGACCAATATGACTCAATTTATGGAGTAGTAAGCGCACGATTCTTAGAATGGTCCAATCAAATATAATTAAAAGAAACAAATGGACTACTTTATAACGAATGCTGTAGTTGTCGATTTTCAGCTGCTGTAAAGAGGGATTTGATACTAATCCTGTGTTATAGTTTGTTACACTGTAAACGGTTAATTTTATACCAAAAAGAACATGAACAATCGATCAATAGAACAAGTGGTAAGTCCGGCTCAGCCTCATTTTGTCGGAGACGGCTTTCTCGTTCACAATTATATTCCAAGTCGCTACGGAATGGATATGCACCGCATGGATCCGTTTATAATGTTAGATTATAATGCTCCTGTTGAATTCCCACCAAGTCAAGAGCCAAGAGGCGTTGGCGTACATCCGCATCGGGGCTTTGAAACAGTCACGATTGCCTACAAAGGTAAAGTAGCGCACCACGACAGCAGTGGAGGAGGTGGCATTATTGAAGAAGGTGATGTGCAATGGATGACAGCTGCAAGTGGCGTGCTTCATAAAGAGTACCATGAGGAAGAATGGAGCAAAAAAGGTGGTTTGTTTCAGATGGTTCAGTTGTGGGTGAATTTGCCAGCCAAGTACAAAATGAATCCACCTAAGTACCAAGCCATAAAAAACCAACAAATGGGTGTTTTTCAACTTCCCGGTAATCAAGGAGCTGTTGAGGTAATTGCTGGAGAGTACAGTGGTGTTGAGGGTCCAGCACAAACATTTTCACCCATTCATATGATGAACGCACAATTCGAATCTGGAGGAAAAGCAGATTTTTCTTTTCCAGCCCATTACACCACCTGTGCGCTGGTGATTGAGGGAGAAGTCACGATCAATGAACGCTCGTTCACTGCCAATCAATTTGTGTTATTTTCTGCTGATGGGGAGGTCTTTTCCATAAAGTCAACTAAACCTTCAAAAGTCCTGATTTTGAGTGGCGAGCCATTAAACGAACCTATTGCCGCCCAAGGACCGTTTGTCATGAATACCAGTCAGGAATTATGGCAGGCCTTCACCGATTTCGAGGACGGTAAATTTGGTTTTTTGGAAGAGTAGTACTGATTATTGCACAGGCACACGACAACTAGGGAAGTTTTATTCAATTTTTAAAATAAAAGTTTAGACAAGAAAACAACTAATATTGCATTAACTCGTCTTCTTGGTTGAATTAACTACAATGACTGTTCATTGCGTTAATGTTGCAACATTTTACCACCAAACTTTGTATAGTATAGTAAATAATGAACAAGAAAACATGTTAGATCGATCTTCTTACCAAGTTAATAGTTGGTTCAAAAGGAATTTTTTCATCCTAGTTTTACTTTTTCCTTTCGCACAGGTTTTCGCTCAAATTGTTGATCCTTTTTCAATACGCTATCAAAATCAACAGAAAGGAGGAATACGTATACTTTCCAATGCTTCAGTTTCTTGTACAAATTGCGCGGCCACCACTGCACAAGTCCCACCAGGAGGTAATGGTCAAAACAATAATTTTAACATGAGTTACATCGATGTTGACGGACAAACCGGAACATTTATGTCATCAAGTGACAGTTTGAATTTGCCCAATTGTAGTGAAGTTTTGTGGGCTGGATTATACTGGAGCGCTCGTGTTGGAGGGAATGGATTTACCCCTGTTTCATTAACGAATTACACGTTTCGAAATCAAGTGAGATTACGTGTCAATAATGGCGTATATGTTCCGTTAACTGCGGACGAAATGTTAGATAATACAGTTGGACATCAGACATACCATTGTTACAAGAATATTACACCGTTGGTTCAGGCAGCTGGCGGTAATGCCCGATTTACCGTTGCTAATGTAATTTCGCGAACTGGAACGACTAACATGTACGGCGGATGGACAATTGTGGTAGTCTACAAAAACGTCTTTGAGTCGATGCGAAATTTGACTGTTTTTGATGGATTGGCCAATGTGAGTGCAGGAAATACAGTCACTATTCCAATTACAGGGTTTTTAACACCATTAACCGGGCCTGTTAATTTTGAATTAGGAGTGGTCTCTCATGATGGTGATCGAAGTCAAACCGGAGATCAATTACAATTTAATGGAGTAGGAACCAATTATGTGAATGTCTCTGACGCGTTACACAATGTAAACGATGTTTTCAATAGTACAATGTCCAGAAATGGAGTTTTAACCCCTTTTCGTATTCCAAGTTTCAACAATAGTTTAGGGCATGATGCGAGCGTGTTTTCTCCTGATAATTCCACTTACAATTACATTGGTAACAATTCAACATCAGCGAACATTCGAATAACAACGGGGGGAGAAACGATTTTAACAAGTGTGGTTACTTCTGTTATTGACGTGTATGAGCCCGATTTGCGTGCTACCGTTTACATGGCAGATTTGAATGGCGGACTCGTTCAACCGGGCGATATCCTTGAATACACGCTCGTTGGTAAAAATATAGGTTCAGATATTTCGAATGGCACATTCATGTCGGATACATTGGATCCACGAACGACTTACTTGCCGAATTCAATTTCCATAAATTACGGTCCGAATTTAGGTCCAAAGACAGATGCGTATGGTGATGATCAAGCAGAATACGATCCGATAAATCGAGTAGTTATAGCCAGAATTGGTACCGGGGCAACTGCAACCGCGGGTGGGGTTGTCGTTAATTCTCCCACAGGTGCAGACAGCACTGTCGTGAAATTCAGAGTTACGGTAATAAATGATTGCCTCATGTTTCAATGTGATCCTACTTTGGATCATAAAGCCTATATATTTGGAACCGGTAACATCTCTGGCAATGCCTATAACAATGGTGGACTGTCCGATTTATACGATGCCAATGGCTGTCCTACAGTTGCCAATAACGCCTTACTTATTGATGTAGCAGGCTGTCCTCCAGCAGCAATCGATTACAATGACCCCATTTGTGTAGGTGAAAATTTACAATTTACCTATCCTTTTTCTTCATCGGGGAATTACACGTGGATAGGACCGAACAATTTTACTTCGACAATTCAAAATCCTTCGATCCAGAATGTTACAACAGCTGGAGCAGGACAATACACGGTGGCTGTATCTTTTAATGGACTTGATTGTATCATTGACACGACAATAACAGTAGTTGTAAACACCAATCCAACGATTTCGCTCAATAGTACAACAAATGTTTCGTGTTTCGGATTCGCAAACGGTGCACTCTCTGTTGCCGCAAATGGAACAGCGCCGTTCATTTATTCATGGACAAATGGGAATAATTCGCCCAATCCAGCTGGACTTGCTGCAGGGAATTACACCTTGACGCTCACAGATGCCAATACGTGTGTGGCAACAGCATCTTATCAAGTTACGCAGCCAACTCAATTGACATCGGTAGCGACAGTTACCTCTAATTACAATGGATTTGGAGTAAGTTGCTTCGGTTCGGTAAATGGCACTGCCTCTGTAGCCGCATCTGGAGGTGTTGCACCATATTCATACTTATGGGCCAATGGGTCTTCGTCAAATTCAGCAGTGAATTTACCTGCCGGAAGCGCGTCAGTTACAGTGACAGATGCCAACGGTTGTGTGTCAACTTCTTCAGTTGTGCTTAATCAGCCAACAGACGTTGTATTAAGCCATACAAAAGTGAATGTTTCCTGTTTTGGTGGAGCTAATGGTTCAATAAACTTATCCGTTTCTGGAGGTGTTGCACCCTATACATACGCATGGTCGAACACTGCAGTATCGCAAGACTTAAACGGATTAGCTGCAGGTACTTACACGGTTACAGTTACAGATGCGAATGGATGTACAGAAACCACAACCATATCAATTACACAACCTACTGCTGCATTGAGTTTGACAGAGACGCATACCAATGTGTTGTGCTTCGGACTGTCAACGGGTGCAATCAACATGACGCCTGCTGGAGGAACATTGCCATACACCTATGCATGGTCGAACGGCGCTATTACGCAAGATTTAACGGCAATTCCAAGTGGAACGTACACGCTACAGTTAACTGATGCGAATGGATGCACAACATCGCTTTCAGCAACGGTTACACAGCCAGCTGCTGCGCTTCAGGTGACCAATACCGCAGTAAATATATTGTGTTTTGGTAACGCTACCGGCAGTATTGACGCAACGGTTACTGGTGGAACAGGAGTCTACACGTATCTATGGAATACCACTGCAACTTCGCAGGATTTGCAGGGTGTAATTACCGGTTCATACACATTAACGGTCACTGATGGCAACGCATGTACGGCAAGCACTTCTGCCACGCTCACCCAACCTACAGATATTACATTAAGTTCAACAAAAGTCAATGTCTCTTGCTTCGGAGGAGCCAATGGTTCAATTGATTTGTCCGTTGCTGGTGGAGTTGCACCGTATACATATGCGTGGTCGAACAGTGCCGTAACACAAGATTTAACCGGCTTATCTGCAGGTACTTACACGGCTACAGTTACAGATGCGAATGGTTGTACAGAAACAAGTACAATAACTATTACGCAACCGAGTGCAGCGTTGAGTTTAACAGAAACACATACCGATGTGTTGTGCTTCGGACAGTCAACGGGCGCAATCAACATGACGCCTGCAGGAGGAACATTGCCATACACATATTCATGGTCGAATAACGCAACGACCCAAGATTTGTCCGGAATTCCTAGTGGTACTTATACACTTCAATTAACCGATGCGAATGGGTGTACAACATCACTTTCAGCAACGATTACACAGCCAGTTGCTGCGCTTCAGGTGACAAATATTCCTGTGAATGTTGCATGTTTTGGAAATACAACCGGAAGCATTGACGTAACAGTTACCGGTGGAACAGGAGCCTACACGTATTTATGGAATCCAAATGCTACAACACAAGACCTCTTGAATGTTGCGGCCGGAACCTATTCACTAACGGTTACTGATGCCAATGGATGTGTTGCTCAAACAGGACCTATTGTACTTACTCAACCGGCTGCAGGACTCAGTGCTACGGCAGTTGGTGATAACGTGAATTGTTATGGTGCGTCCGATGGCGGAGTGAATGCGACAGTTACTGGAGGAACATTGCCATATTCCTATTCATGGTCAAGTGGTCAAACAACTGAGGATATATCTGCAATTCCAATTGGTACGTATACCTTAACTGTAACGGATGCAAATGGATGTGTCGCTACTACATCTATAACACTTACGCAACCAGCCGCAGCTTTATCAGGTTCTACCGTTGCCAATCAGATTGCATGTTTCGGACAGTTAACAGGTACAATAGATGCAACAGTATCAGGTGGAACTGTCCCATACACATACGCATGGACGAGTGGCCAATTGACAGAAGATTTATCGAATCAGCCTGCGGGTAATTATGGATTGACGATCACAGATGCCAATGGCTGTGTGCTCACATTGAATGAAACGATAACGCAACCACAAGGTCCTTTAACGATTACTGAAACCCATATTGATGCACTTTGTGTGGGCGGACAGTCTGGTTCAATTGATTTGACGGTTACGGGTGGAACAGCTCCATTTACGTATAGTTGGAATAATTTTCAAACGGTTCAAGACATAAGTAACCTGCTTGCTGGAACGTATATTTGTGATGTGACAGATGCGAATAATTGTACGACGTCTATTTCAGTCACCATTCTGGATCCATCGAACACCATCGTTTTATCAATTGCTCCAACCAACGTCTCATGTTTTAATGGGGCAGATGGCTCCTTTGACTTAACGGTATCGGGCGGGAATCCAGGCTATACCTACTTGTGGTCGAATCAAGCAGTAACTCAAGATGTTTTAGGATTAACCGCGGGCAACTATTCCGTAAATGTAGTAGATGCTTTAGGGTGTGGTTCATTTATTACAGGGACAATTACGCAGCCAGCGACACCTATACAAGCGACTTCAACAGTTCAAAATGTAATTTGTAACGGATTCTCAACCGGAGCAATCGACATGACAATTCAAGGTGGAGTTCTTCCTTATTCCTACGCATGGAATTCCGGTCCAGTTACAGAAGATTTATCTGGTATTTTGGCAGGCACATACATTCTTCAAGTGACTGATGCTGCTGGATGTGTCTTTACATCAACTCAGTTTGTAACGCAACCAGCAACAGCGATTTCATTGTCTGAAACGCATACGAATGTATCTTGTTTTGGAGGCTCAAATGGAGCAATCGATTTGACGAGTACGGGCGGTGTTGGTAATTTTGTATATAGCTGGACAACTACTCAAGTTTCGCAAGATATAAGTGGTTTGATTGCAGGAAATTATTCTGTAAACGTAACGGATGGGAACGGATGTTTGGCACAATTAACCGTGAGTATTACCCAACCATCGGCGGCATTATCCCTCAGTCAACAAATAACAAATGTTTCATGCAATGGTGGCGCCAATGGTGCAATAGATGTTACAGTTACAGGTGGAACTACACCTTATACATTCAATTGGTCGAATACAGCAGTATCAGAAGATATTAATGGATTAATTGCAGGAAGTTATACATTGAATGTTACCGATGCCAATGGTTGTACCGCTTCGATTACGGGTGTGGTAACTCAACCAACGGTTTTAACGGCCACATCAAACCCAACTCCAGTAAGTTGTTTTGCAGGTACGAATGGAACGGCATCGGCAACACCTTCCGGAGGAACAGCTCCCTATACCTACAGTTGGAGTAATGGAGGGACAACTGCACTCATTACCGGATTGGCAGCAGGAAGCTACACATGTACCATTACAGATGCGAATGGCTGTACGGTGATCACAAGTGCAATTGTGATTGAACCCACCCAATTACTGGCAACCACTTCTCAAGTAGACGTACTATGTAATGGCAATAATACAGGAAGTGTTACTGTCCAAGCAACAGGTGGTGTACCCGGTTACACTTATTTATGGAATACTAATGGAACTTCGTCAAGCATAACTAACTTACCTGTAGGGAATTATTCGGTGACGGTAACCGATGCAAATAGTTGTACTGTTTCGGTTTCAACAACGTTAACTCAGCCGCTTGCTCCGATTTCGGCAACTTTAAATGTAGTTGACAATGCGTGTTTTAATGGTTCCATCGGATCAATTGATGCCACAGTAACAGGAGGTGTAGGACCGTATCAATATACTTGGAGTAATTCACAGCAAACAGAGGACATAACCGGTTTACTTTCTGGTAATTTTCAACTGCTCATTACAGATGCCAATAATTGCCAGTTAACCGTATCTTCATTCGTGGATCAACCGGATCAAATTACATTAGGTAATTCGGTAGTGAATAATGTCTCATGTTTTAATGGGAACGATGGGTCAATAGATATTACTCCGATTGGCGGAATTGCTCCGTATTCGTATTCTTGGAGTACTTCGCAGTTAACAGAAGATCTTACTGGACTGATTATCGGTTCGTATTCCGTAACTGTCTTTGATGCGAACAACTGCAGCAATCAATTTAATTTCACGATCACAGAACCTACCCAACTCGTTGGAACGTATTCAGCGGTTGAACCACTTTGTTTTGGCTATTCTGATGGTCAACTTACAGGAAGCGCATCTGGTGGGGTATCGCCTTACGCATACAGTTGGAGTAACGGTCCACAAACAGCACTGAATGACCAAATTCCGACCGGTAATTACACATTGATTATTACCGATAATAACGGATGTCAAGTTCAAGTGAATGCCTTTTTGGATGAGCCAGAACAACTAGAGGTTTCATATAGTGTCAGCGATACAATCGGTTGTGATCCATTAACTATACAACTGACGAATACGTCGGCCGAACAGTTTAATTGTGTGTGGGATTTAGGTAACGGGTCAACTTTAAATGGATGTGATGTACCATACACTTTCGATAATCCTGGATGTTATGATATTACGTTAACGGTGACATCCTCCTTGGGATGTTCAAACTTTATTCAATATGATGATATCGTTTGCGTTGTGCCTTCCCCAACAGCTGGAATAGAGGCAAATCCTGAATGGCTAGATTCGTCTGATCCTACCGTGGAGGTAACCAATACATCGATTGGTGCAGTAAGTTATGTTTGGGATATGGGCGATGGTAGTGAACTCTTAACGGTTAATCAACCTGGCTTGTACACGTATCCCCTTTATCAGCTGGATGAATATACCATTACCCAAATAGTCACTGCAGAAAATGGATGCACGGATACGGCTTTTTACACGGTTGAAATCGACAATGATTTACTTATCTATGTTCCAAACACATTTACACCTGATAATGATGAATACAACCAACAATTCAAACCTGTGATTGCTTCTCAAATTACTGCCTACCACCTTTCTATTTACAATCGTTGGGGTGAGATTTTATTTGAATCGTTTGATAAAAATGTGGGGTGGGATGGAACGTACAATGGAACGATTGTCCAAAACGGAACATATATATGGACAGCTGTTGTATCCACTAACGGAACCAATAAAATAGTTAAAAACGGTCACGTTAACCTCATTCGCTAAGGATACGCTGTTTTAGAATTAATTGAGTTTTACACTAAATTACTCAATTACCTGATCAAGTGAAAGTAGGTGTGTCCGCTTATACTTTCTCCGTTAAAATCAGTAGCTGTATACGTAATGTAGTAAACACCCTCTGAAACGTCTTCTCCGTTCACTTTGCCATCCCAACCAGCGTTCAAATCGGTAATGGTAGTCATCTTATTTCCCCATCGGTTCACAATTGTTGCCTCAAATTGCGCTCCGAAAAATACCGGTACAAAGTACAATTCATTTGAACCATCACCGTTTGGCGTAAATACATTTGGGGGATTAACAACCATTGGCGGGATTGCCTCAATAAGAACGGTCCATGTGTCTTGACAAATCCCATTAGAAGCTGTTAATGTGACTTCGTAAATACCAGGAATCGTATAGGTGTGATCAACCGCAAGAGGACTTATTGTTTCTAAGGAATCGCCATCGCCGAAAGACCAGGTGTAGTTGGTAGCATATAGACTTAAATTGTCAATTATTGAAACTACAGGAACGTTACCGTATACTGAGCTCGGTTGTCCGTTCGCTTCTGGTTGAGGCAAAGAAGTTACACTGACTTCATCTGTATCAGTACACCCATTGGCATCAGTACCTGTTACAGTATAAACCGTTGTACCGAGTGGTGGGGTGAATGCAACGTTATCAGTGATTCCATTCGTCCAAACATAGGTTTGAGCTCCTGTAGCTGCTAACGTAACATCAGATGGCGTAGATCCTCCCGGTTCACATAGCACTTGATCTTCACCGGCATTTACAACCGGTAATTGATTGACAATCACCACTGCTTGACCGTTTTGAGTTTGATTACATTGTGTAGAACTAGCATCGGTAACGTTCACTAATGAATAAGTAAAGGTCCCTAATGTTCCAGTAGGCGCAGTTAACGTGAATGTATTTCCCGCTGTTGTGGCAGTTAATGGTGTTCCATTTAACGTGTAATTTATTGTATATGGAGCTGTTGAATTTCCTCCTGCTAAGGTTAATACCGGTGCAGGTGAATTTTGACATACTTCTATAGAGCCAGTAATGGTTGCGGTTGGCAGTGGATTTACATTGATTGGAGTGGTGGTTGTATTGGAGCAAATGCCTTGAGTGAAGTCGTAGGTTACCGCGTAGTTACCTGGAGTTGAAGTTGACAAATTTACTTCTCCCGTTGCGGGATTAACAGATAAACCCACAGGAGCTGAATAGGTTCCTCCAGTTGTTCCTGTTTGGATAATTGGTGTTGAACCTGTCGCACAGTATGCTGGATCAAGGTAATCGATCGTAGCCACTGGTAGATCAATGACATTGACGGTTGCCGTTGAGTTAATCAATTGAAAACATTGTGTTGAACTGGCATCAGTTACGTCTACAATTGTAAATACAAAAGGGCCTGAAACGCCTGTTGGTACATCAAGTGTGCTGGAATTTCCTGTTGTCGTAATTGGTGGTGCATTTATTCCATTGACCTGGTAATTGATGAGGTAAGGCGCTGTTCCGTCACTTCCTGTAAAGGTGACGGTAGGAGGAGAATCACCCACACAAACGTCGGTTGTTCCCGTTACGGAAGCAGATGGAGTTGGATTAACAGTTATCGTGAGGTTCGCTGTTTGTGGTAAGGTACATGAGCCTGTTTCAGTAACAGTCAAGGTGTAAGTGGTTGTTGCCGAAGGAGTTGCTATAGGATTTGGAATATTCGGATTGCTCAATCCTGCAGCAGGAGACCAGCTGTACACAAAGTTATTGCTGTTACAACCATTCGTCGCATTCGCAGTTAGTTGACTGTTTTCGTAGGTACAAATTGAATCTTGTGAGGCAGCGGTATTTAAAACGATTGGACTTGCGCCTCCAATTGTAAACGTGTATTCAGGGGTAAAAATATTACACGAAGTCTCTGACGCACGCCACTTGTAGGTTCCAGGACAGAACGTAGATAAGTCGATAAATGTGGTAGGGTAGGGAACGGGTGTGTTGTACGTACATGATGCACAGTTTCCGCCAGCGACACAAATTTCCTGAGAGAAGAAATTAGGAATTCCAGTGAAATTTGAATTGGCGCAAACAATTTCAATTCGAACGGTATAACAACATTGCCATCCGGCATTTGAAACGAAGTTCAATTCCAATGTACTCCCATTAACGTTTTGGGTAATTCCTGATAATGGCTGACAAGGTGAACAAGTCCATGCGGAAGTTGATAGTAAGACAGTAAATGCAACGATTAGCGGTCTGATAATCCAGTTTCTCATAGCAGTGAGTGATTTAGAGATCAAATTAAAGTTATTTTAAGGAATTGGGAAAAAAATTAGTCGTTTAATTACTGGTTGTTCAATCTTTTTTCCAATTCTAACAGTTTGTTTTCGAGTGATTTAATTTTTTCTTCTTGTTCTTGAACAGCATTAATTAGTGGAATAACAAAATCTCCGTAACGAATGGAATAATAGTCCTGATCGTGCTGCGGAAGAACAATTCCACTGAAATACGTTCCTAACCGTTGCAATGTTGCATGAACTTCTTGGGCAATCAATCCAGCGTAACGCTTCCCTTCTTGACCTTTGGTTATATAGGTGTAATTCACCGGTCGAAGCGCTAAAATAAATTCCAATCCCAATTTCTCTGGAACGATGTTCGTTTTCAGCCGTTGATCTGATAACGTCCCCCAACTAACCTGTCCGCCAATATTTACCACGGAACTGTTTCCAACAACAACTGAATTACTCGATGTGGCCAATGCACCAGCACCGATGACGGTTACATTTGTGAATGCACCATTCGCCAAATCAGCTTCAAATCCCACAAACGTGTTATTACTACCTGAAATATTGTCTTGCCCCGCAAAATTTCCAACGAACGTATTGTTGTTGCCAAACGTATTAAAATAGCCGGCGTGTGCCCCTAAAAAGGTGTTTTCGTTTCCTAAGGTGTTGGAATTTCCCGCAGTCACTCCAAAAAATGAATTGTGCAACCCGTCGGTATTTGATTGACCTGCAAAGGCACCTATAAAGGTGTTTTCGTTTCCGTTCAGGTTTTGGAACCCTGCTCTTCTTCCAAAAAATGAGTTCATAGATCCATCTAAATTGCTTTGACCTGATTCCGTTCCGATAAATACGTTCTGCGTACCCGTTTGGTTGTTTAGTCCAGAGTTGAAACCAATAAATGTATTATTGAATCCAATGGAATTCGCCGCACCTGCATTTGTACCGATGAATAAATTCCCCGTTCCTTTTGCCCATAGGATCTTTTTATTATTGATCATGTAGCTGCTGTCTTGGGCAATGTTGATGTTTCCGTGTACATGCAATTTTTGGAGTGGTGAATTTGTCCCGATGCCCACCTGACTTCCGGTATTGAAAAGCAATTGATTGTCGGTCATCCATTCGAGCGTTGTGCCATCCCAGTATAGCGTATTTCCGTGTTGAATTCCAGCATCGAGGGCGGTAGTATCACCTGATTCATTCGCGTAAAGCGCATACGGGACACTTAATAACTCACTCGTTCCGATGCTTTGGTAAGCTGTGCCTCCGCTAATATCCACTTGAACCTCAATGAATTTTGGTCCGGATGCCCAGACTACATTGGCCAGTGAACCAAGCGTTGGTGTTCCGTTACCAATTTTCAAGGTAAACAATCCGAAGGTATTCGTTGTGGCTGTATGTGCTTCTTGGTAAACTACCGTGCCAGTGGCTGTTTGGTCGTGAAGCAAGAGCTGGACACCAATTGGCGCATTTATAAGTGGATTTCCATTGACATCACGGGCAACGGATTGGTAATTGAACAATTGCGGTGCTTGTCCATGTACGATGGTCGAACAAATTAGGGTGGCAAAAAGGATAATGGAGTACAAATAGCGGTGCATGACTAGTATTTTGTGAGTATTCCTAAATAGTGAGTTTCTTCTTTTTCAGCTGATACAAAAAGAAAGTAACACCCGTTACTCAATTGGCGGATGTCGATCTGGTGATGAGTCAGTTTATTCAACTCAACGGTTTGAATCTGCTTACCCGAAGCATCGAGAACGAACAATTGCTCGTAGAACGTACCTTCTGGAATGACCAATTCGATTGATTCAACGGCTGGATTGGGATAAAAATAAGGTGCTTCTATTGTTGATTCTAAAAGAGAAGAGGTAGAAGGATACGTTTGTTGAAATCCTTGAGTGAGTATACCATTGGGAAGAACAGCTGTTTCAACAAGTGGTTCACCGATAGTAAAAGCGATAGATCCATTGGAAAAAGGAAAAAAATCTCCAGAACTTCCAATGATTTCTTGACTCCGAACGGCGCTAGGAAGTAAGAAAAGCAGCAGTGTAAATAAGTAGCACAACCTGATCATCCACCCAAATATACGATAAATGTGAAGTTGAGGGCTTGGAGTGTGGATTCATTCAAAAGTCCCTATCTACAATTTTAAAACACATCGCGTTACTAAAAAGAAAAAGCCCTCTGGATTCAAAGGACTTTACTAAATAGTTGTCTCGCTTAGTTGGTTTACAACCTTATTCCTAATGAAAAGTAAAACGATCGGCCAGCTCCGGGCAAAATTCCGGGACCAGGATAGCCTCCAGCTCTTCGGGTAGCGTAGACCTCATTCGTCAGGTTATTCACACCTGCTCGAAACAAGTAATTCTCTTTAAACGCATAGGCTAAATTGAAATCAATTAGTTGGTACGCCGCTAATTTACCAGTCGTGAATGTCGCATTTGGCTCAATGGAATTGGCAGCATCTGTATACACTTCATCTACAAAGTTGTATTGGATCGTGGCAGAAAGTCCCTTGATTCGATAGGTGATACCCGTTCTTAACAAGTTTTGAGGAGCATATTCCACTTTTTTATCATTTATGGTCTTAGCTGGATCATCTAAAAGTGCAGGATTATCCCATCGTGTATACCGTGCATCAGTATAGGAATAGGACGCGAAAACACTTAGCGCACCGCACTTATTGGACACTGAAGACAAACCAAATACATCTAATTCAACAAAGCTTTCAATACCTTGACTTACAGATGTGCCAATATTTGTACGGAAGGGCACCCCGTCTTGAGTGATTGTTC
>JBILNH010000163.1:0-5598 GCA_044375095.1 Crocinitomicaceae bacterium | reverse complement strand
GAGCTTGAAATGATCAATTTGCCGAATAGAGAGCAAATGCTAAAAGTGGCTTTGGAAAAGATACGGAATGAATACGATTTTATAATTATAGATTGTTCTCCTTCATTGGGATTAATTACCGTAAATGCATTGTCGGCTGCCGATTCAGTGATGGTACCTGTTCAATGTGAATATTTTGCATTGGAGGGACTAGGCAAGCTACTAAATACAATTAAAATTGTTCAGGGTCGCTTAAATCCACAATTGGAAATCGAAGGTATCCTTTTAACGATGTATGATACCCGATTGCGTTTAGCCAACCAGGTTGTCGAAGAAGTTAAAACACATTTTCAGGAATTGGTTTTTGACACAGTTATCCATCGCAATACCAAATTGGGTGAGGCACCAAGTTTTGGTGAAACAATCGTAATGCATGATGCGGCAAGCAAAGGATCAATTAATTACCTTAATTTTGCCCGGGAAATTTTGCAAAAAAACAATTTGACGAAAATTGGCAATGATGACAAAAAAATTGAAATAAACGATGAGCTCTAATCCAAAAAAACGTTCTGCCTTAGGTAAAGGATTGAGTGCTTTGCTGGAAAATGCAGAGACTGACATCACTACCAAATCGTCCAATGCAGGTGTTGTTGGATCTGTTTCCATGTTGCCTATTGATAGCATTGAAGCGAATCCATTCAATCCTCGAACCAGTTTTGAGCGTGAAGCCCTAGAAGAACTGAGTCAATCCATTGCTGTTCATGGAATTATTCAACCGCTTACTGTCCGTAAACTGGGAAGAGATAATTACCAGTTAATTTCAGGTGAACGACGTTTTAGAGCGTCTCAAATGGCTGGACTAAAAGAAGTTCCGGCATACATTCGAGTTGCGAACGACCAGACTATGCTCGAAATGGCGTTGGTTGAAAACATTCAACGAGAAGACTTAAATGCTATTGAAGTTGCGTTATCTTACTCACGCTTAATCGAAGAATGTAGTCTTACGCAAGATGAATTAAGTCAGAAGGTTGCGAAGTCTCGTTCCAGTATAACCAATCATTTGCGCTTATTAAAACTACCAGCTGAAATCCAAGCAAGTGTGCGCGAAAATTCGATTTCAATGGGCCATGCAAGAGCATTGGTTTCTGTAGGTGATGAAGCGATACAACTGGCTATTCACGGTCGTGTAATTGAAGATGGTTTATCCGTAAGAGATACAGAAGCCCTTGTTCGTGAAGGTTATGTAGAACCGAGATCGTTAGTACCATCATCAATTGAGCGAGCAGCAATTGCCATATCTGAAAAACAATTCACATTCAAAGAACATTTGAGCGATCGATTATCGGCACGTGTTGACATACGAAAATCAGCCACTGGAGGAGGTAAAATTGTTGTAAATTTCAATTCTGAAGTAGACCTTAACCGCATTATTGAACTTTTAAATAAATAATGTATCGTTTGCTTTTTCTTGTTTTTGTTTTACTGACAAGTAAGCTCTTTGCTCAGGATACTATCGTTAATTCAATCGACTCAAGTTTTCAGCACAATCCAAAAAAAGCGTTATTGCTTTCAGCCGTTATTCCTGGTGCTGGACAAATTTACAATCATCTGGCGATGCCCAAGGGAAAGAAAAAAGCCTATTGGAAAGTACCTTTAATCTATGCAGGACTAGGATCAATGGGTTATTTTTTAATCAAAAACCAACAGCTTCAACTTGCCTTAAAAGATGAATATACGCTTAGAAAAGGAGGTGCTATTCCTAATCCAACATGGGAAGAGTTTGATGATGAAGGAATTCTCAATTTATACAATCAACACCTCGACAGAAGAGACCTCTCAATCGTTGGATTAACGTTAGTTTATTTACTGCAACTCGTAGATGCACATGTTGAGGCACATTTCGTAGATTTCGATGTATCGGAAAAACTCACCTTAAACGTTCGTCCAACTGTTATCAACACCACAATTCCCGGAGTCCAACTTTCTTTAACAGTTAAACAAGACAAGCGTATTCACGAAAAAGGTACATTTGTCAACTTCTATTAGTTATGAATATTGCGCTTATTGGATACGGAAAGATGGGGAAAGCCATCGAACAAATTGCTTTAGAACGCGGACACACCATTGTGGCTATTGTAAATAGTGAGTTGCCAATTGACCAGGTTGATTTATCGACAGCTGATGTAGCCATTGAGTTCTCTCGTCCTGAACTTGCGGTGGAACATATTAAAAGGTGTGTGGAACAGCACATCCCTATTGTTGTTGGAACAACTGCGTGGAATGACAACCTTAAAGATGTAGAAGATTTTGTCACAAAGAGAAATGGTGCACTTTTGCATGCGTCCAACTTTAGCATTGGTGTCAATATTTTTTTTGAAATCAATAAAAAATTAGCGCAATTAATGTCCGGGCAGCCAGAATATACTGTTTGTTTGGATGAAATTCATCATTTACAGAAATTGGATGCGCCTAGCGGAACAGCCCTATCATTAGCCAATGGAATTTTGGAAAATCATTCGGATTACATTTCTTGGGTTCTAGGTGAAGAGAAAAAACCGCACACCACTCAAGGACAATTGGCGGTGACTTCTTACCGTGAACCGGACGTTCCTGGAACACATACCATACATTACACCTCACCGGTTGATACTATTACCATTGAACATGTAGCTCACAACCGCAAAGGTTTTGCTCAAGGAGCTGTCATTGCTGCCGAATGGCTTGTTGATCGAACTGGAGTATTTACTATGTCAGATGTCTTAAACTTTTAACTATGCATACGCTTTATTTTTACCTTATTTTGTTGGCACATCCCTATCTAGCGATGTGGTGGAGAAGTTTTGAAAAGGCCGGACACAAGTCTTGGGAAGCCTTAATTCCAGGTTACAATTATTTCATAGCATTCAAACTTGGAACACAGAAGCCGTGGTGGTCACTACTCATGTTATTTCCTGGCGTTCATATAGCTATGTGGTCGGTTGTAAACACGTCATATATCCGTCGATTCGGCTATTATTCTTGGTCAGATACGTTGCAAGGGATCTTTTTCCCTTACTTGATTTTAGCAAAAATTGCGCGATCACAAGATTCGATCTTACCTGCAACCAATTGGGCAAACAGCAAAGAAGCTGAAAATAGAAAGTGGGGCGATCATATTGCACTTTTTTTATCACTACCTGTTCTTGGTCATGCCATAGCTTTGCTTTTTGACGCCGTAACCCGAGAAAAACCGGGAGAAAAATCAAAAGTAAAAGAATGGGGAGATAATATTATGTTCGCAGTAATTGCTGCGAGTATTATTCGAACATATGTGTTTGAACCTTTCCAGATTCCGTCCGGATCAATGGAAAAAACGCTATTAGTCGGAGATTTTCTTTTTGTAAACAAACTGGCCTACGGTCCAAAGGTTCCAGTAACCCCTCTCTCCTATCCGTTAGTTCACAATACAGTTCCATGGGTAAATATAAAATCGTACACGACACTTGAAAAAGGGGAATATTTCCGCTTACCTGGATTTACGTCGATTAATAGAAATGACGTAGTTGTTTTTAATTACCCATCAGGCGATACAGCTGTCTATGATACCCGTCCGTTAGGATTGATGGGACATGATTATTACGGCATTGTCATACGCGAGGCACAGTGGTTATTCAAACAAGAATTCGATGGTCGTATCAATGAATTAGCCGCGAAAATTTCAGATAGTATTGTCAAGAGTGCCCCAACTCAACAATTTGATCCTGAGCGACTTTCTGCTTATTCACGTTACATGGCTGAAGAGCGTTTTCAAACATCAAATGCAGATGTATTTATCAAGAACCTTGGTAAATGGATGAATGAGGCACGCACAATGCTATCAGAAGAAAAAATAGCTCATGAACAAGACGAAATGGGCAACATGCTATCTATTGAGCACTTTGGATTGGTGTACCGTCCTGTTGACAAACGAGAGAATTACATCAAGCGCTGTGTGGCCGTTCCTGGTGATTGGGTGGAAATTAAAGGATCGCGCTTGTTCATTAACGGAAAACCTGGATTTATTCCACCTTTTCAAAACCTGCAGTATACGGTTACCAATTTTGTTGAGCCAAGTAAGTCTACTATGATGGAAAAATTCGGACTAGAAAAAAGCCGGAACGATTACTTTACGAACGATCAAGGCGCTACTTATACCATGCACCTGACGGCTGACCAATTGCGTCAACTGAAACGTTCTCATCCAGAAGCCAAATTTTCGCTTTACTTAGTTCCTCAATATTCAGATAACTCGGGCTACAAACCATCAGGTGCTGATTTCATTCGGAATCTGGAATATTTCCCGAAAGACCTGTATGTCAATAATACAATGACAGATTTCACTCGTTTTCAAGTGCCAAAAAAAGGACATACTGTTCAGTTATCTGCTAAAAATATTGCTTGGTACCGCCGAATCATCACAGCATACGAAGGCCATACGCTAGTTGAAAAAGCGAACGGAACCATTTTAATTGATGGCAAAAAAGCGACAAGTTATACGTTCAAAATGAATTACTATTGGTTAATGGGAGATAACCGTTACCAATCTGCCGATTCACGCGTTTGGGGATTTGTTCCTGAAGACCACGTAGTTGGAAGAGCGTCAATGGTTTGGTTCTCGAAAAGTGTTGATCCTGAAATTGGTATTCGTTGGGAAAGATTGTTTAAACTCATTCGTTAATGACGGGTTTATTTCCAGCGCGTTACTTTGGAAATATAGCTTACTTCAAATCGCTGTATAACACAGAAGTGATCGTGTTTGAACAACATGAGCACTTCTATAAACAACAGGAAATCAATCGGTTTTCTATTCTTTCTGCCAACGGAAAATTGGATTTAACAGTTCCTGTCAGTAAGCCTTTTGGTTCGAAAACGCCGATTTGTAATATACTCGTTTCCAATCAGCAAGATTGGCGAAAGAATCACCTTAAATCGTTAGAAAGTGCCTATTCTTCCGCGCCATTTTATGACTATTACACGTATGACATTGTGCGTTTTATGGAACATCCAGCAAGCGATTTGCTTTCCTTAAATCTTGCTTCAATTGAATTGGTTTGTCACTGGCTCGACTTAGCAATTCCTTATCAGTTATCCTGTTCGCATGAACAGAAAGGTGATTTTATTGATTATCGAAAAGATTCATTTACTGCAGCTAAAAACGATCCTCATTATAAGCAAGTGTTTACTAAACAAGATCAATTTATCGATCATTTAAGTATTCTTGATCTAATCTTTAATGAAGGTCCAATGGCTAGAAACTGGATTACTCGCGGTAGGTAAGTTGAAAAGTTTACATTGAATTAACTGTAACCAAGACGCATTCACCTATCTTTGTTAAACAATTGCCCATTTATGAAAATTACGCTGTCGCTTTTAATTACTTTCTCTCTTTTCTTTCTTTCATATAGTCAAAAAGAACGATCCGTTGCATTTTACAATGTGGAGAATTTATTCGATACCATTGATGGTGTAAATGATGATGCAGAATTTTTACCAGCAGGAAAAAACAACTGGACTTCAAAGCGCTATGAAGAGAAAATTCAGCATATCAATCAAGTTATTCAGGCGTTACAATATCCGGTAATCATGGGGTTTTGCGAAGTT
>JBILNH010000036.1:0-18496 GCA_044375095.1 Crocinitomicaceae bacterium | reverse complement strand
TTGCAATTGGTGAATGTTATTACTCCAAATGGTGATGGAATAAATGATAGCTGGACGATAAGTGAATTGTTTACAAATTGCAATGATTTTCAAATGGAAATTCTCAACAGATGGGGAAATGTGGTGTATTCATTTACACAAGATAATCCTTTCTTTTCAGGCAAGGATATTAGCGGAAACGATTTAATTGAGGGTGTGTATTTTTACCGTTTCACAAGCAACGAAAAATTGCTTCACGGAAATATTACACTTATACGTTAGGCCTATTCTTTAAACGCTTTGTCCAACGTTTCTTGAAAGACTTCAATTGGTTGAGCACCGCTCACCGCATACTTCCGGTTGAACACGAAAAAAGGAACACCACGCACACCGATTTGTTGGGACATTTGCTGGTCCTTCTCCACTTCATGTGCATATTTATTGGTCGTTAACGCTTTCATAAATGCTTCTGTATTTAGGTTCAATCCGCTCGCAATTTCAACAAGCACTCCAAAATCATCTACATTTTTCCCCGCTGTAAAATGTGCATGCAAAAGCGCTTCTTTCATCTCGGATTGTTTACCGTAAGCTGCCGCGAAATGTATGGCTTCATGCGCTTTTCTGGTATTCGAAACAACGGATTTTTCAAATTCGTAACTGATGCCGAATTCACGGCCTCTTTCCGAAATTCCTGCGGTCATTTGTTTGGCCTGTTCTATGGAGATTCCTTTATGGTCATGAAGATAAGCGTACGTAGAAAGATTGGTATCGGTAACTAGGTCAGGATTAAGTTGAAACGACCGCCAGATTATGTTGACCTCTTTTCCTTTCGGAAAATTGGATAATGCGTGTTCGAGCGTTCGTTTACCAAGGTAACAAAAAGGGCATGCGATATCACTCCAGATTTCAATGGTCATTTCAGGTGCTGGATTCATGTCGTTGAGAAGTGTTTGTTGCTTTTTTGATAATGTTGTTTGAGCTATTGTGACCTTCAAGATGATCATGTATAAAAGAACTACAGAAAATCGATATAAAGTCATAGGACAAATTTTTTCAATACCTTTTTTCAGGTAAAGGGACAACTAAAAAACGCCCATAAGAGGGCGCTTAAATCAATCAAATAAATCGTGTAACCAATGTTTTCTTTTCTTGTGGTGACCGTGTTTATACATGTGTTTTAAATCACTCATACTCGGTTGACTGTGCGTATGATGAATATGTGTCTGTGTTGATGTGGGCTGAGTTCCACTTGGTTTTGGAGCTTCGTGCTCAATGGTTTTTTCAATGATTTTATCTAATTCACCTCGATCTAACCAGATACCTCTGCAGTCTGGACAATAATCGATTTCTATACCTTGTCTCTCGGACATTACCAGGTTAGTTTCTTTGCATGTGGGACATTTCATATGTTGTGTTTTAAAAAATTGAATTTACAAATGATTTTAGCTTTAGTACTGAAAAAAAGTATAAAATCTGTTAAGTCGGTTACTTATTAATCGATTAACACCTATTTACTTTCTAATTTATCATACCGAATTAACGAAAAAGTCTTTAAGTATCAAAACGTACGTTTAAATCTTCACCAAGTATAAGTTTGGCTTGAAATGGGTTATCTTGACCAGGAACTTGAAATCCTTTTATTATTCCTGTTCTGCGTTTGGTGAGTAGATCGATCAATTGACTTTCAGTTAATTGTTTCCCTGCCAGTTCAAGTGGAATTTTAAATCCACAAACACTAAATTGACCGCAACCAACAGCTGTTTTTCCTTTCATAATTTTCGCTTGTTTGCATTTCGGACAATCCAATTCTTCGATTTTTACCTTTTCTTTTGCGGGCCTTTTATCCTTGACTACTTTCTCCTGAATGACAGGTTGTACGACAAGGTTAATTTGTCGGTTTGTAGAAAAAATCACTTGATCGGTAACCTCTCTTACCATTTGATAAAGCTCGTTTTTAAATACGGCAGCGTCGTATTCACCCTTTTCGATTAAGCGAATTTTACGTTCCCATTGACCAGTTAACTCAGGGCTTTTTAATAATTCATTATCAATTGTATCAATCAAATCCATCCCGGTTTGAGTCGCGACAATGTTTTTCTTTTGCTTGGCAATGTACTTTCTTCTGTACAATGTTTCAATAATGTTCGCACGTGTGGAAGGTCGCCCAATTCCATTGTCTTTCATTAGGTCACGCATTTCTTCATCATCCACTTGTTTGCCTGCAGTTTCCATGGCTCGGAGCAACGTTGCTTCTGTGTAATATTTCGGCGGAGAAGTCTTCCCTTTGTGAATGAATGGTTTATGCGGACCTATTTCTCCTTCTGTAAAGTTAGGAAGCACACGCTCTTCATCAACGGGTCCTCCCCCCTCCGAAGAAAGAACAGATCCTTGATCCTTATTTTTTGTTCTATTATCTTCAAAAACCACTCTCCATCCCGGTTCAAGAATCTGCTTTCCACTTGTTTTGAATTCAAGTTGCCCAACTTTACCTAGCACGGTGGTAGTTGAGATTTTACATTCCGGATAAAATACACCAATGAACCTTCGGGCGATTAAGTCATATACTTGATTCTCAGCTGGCGTAATTCCGTTTATCGAAACCCCAGTTGGAATGATCGCATGGTGATCAGTTACTTTTTTATCATCAAAGACACTTTTTAATTTGGGAATGGGCTTTTCTACAATTGGCGCAATTAAACCTTGGTACCGATCCATTCGTTTCAAAATCCCCTCCACCTTTGGATAGATATCCTCAGAAAGATAGGTGGTGTCAACCCTTGGGTAGGTCACGACTTTCTTTTCGTATAAACTCTGTACAAGTTTCAAGGTGTCATCGGCGGAAAAACCAAATTTTTTATTTGCTTCTACTTGAAGAGCAGTTAGGTCAAAAAGTCGAGGATTTCCCTCTTTTCCCTCTTTTTGTTCGAATGAAGTCACTTCAAACGGGTGTTGTTTCAGGTATTCAAGGCCTTTATTCGCTTTTTCTTCGTTGGTGAGCCGATCAATTTGACAACTAAATTCAGTTTCTCTATAAGTGGTTTTCAATTCCCAATATTCTGCAGATGTAAATGCATTTATTTCTTTCTGCCGCTGAACGATCATTCCTAATGTTGGCGTTTGAACACGTCCTATCGAAAGCGTAGCTTTTCCTTTGCCAAATTTCGCTGTAAATGCGCGAGTAGCATTAATTCCCAACAACCAATCACCAATCGCGCGTGCAGATCCTGCTGCATACAACCGATCGTATTGACTGGCTTCTTTTAATTGATTGAATCCATCTCTAATCGCCTCTTCGGTCAAGGATGATATCCAAAGGCGTTTCGTTGGTTTGCTGCATTTTGCTTTTAAAAGTACCCACCGTTGAATCAATTCTCCCTCTTGTCCGGCATCACCGCAGTTTACGACCATATCACATTCTTGAACCAATCGTTCAATGCAGCTGAATTGTTTTTGAATTCCGGGATCATCAACGACTTTAATTCCAAAAGACGGAGGAATAATAGGCAAATCTTCTAAGCGCCAATATTTCCATCTTTCGTTGTAATCATGAGGTTCTTTTAATGTACAAAGGTGCCCGAAAGTCCAGCTTACCCAATAACCATTGCCTTCCCAAAAACCATCTTTCCGATTTTTTGCCCCCAGAATTTCGGCAATATCTTTCGCTACGGATGGTTTTTCAGCAATGCACAAAATCATACAGCAGGGACTTATTTTTTTGTGTAGTGTTTAATGGTAAATCCAGCTTCATGCTTTTCATCTTTGTCATGAGTAAGGACCGTTTCAATCGTCCAATCCTCCATAGAAAATGGTGGAAAAAAAGTATCAGCTCCAAAAGATTTATGGACGTGCGTTATGAACATTTCGGTCACATAACCACTTTCTAATGCCAGTTTGTAGACTTCACCTCCACCTATAATAAAGACCTTTTTGTCCGAAACTGTTGAATAGGCAAAAAAGCATTCCTCAAGGCTATTAAATACCTTACACCCCGATTCAGAAAAAGTAAGATTTCTGGTCAATACCGCATTTTCTCTGTTCGGTAATGGACGGAATTTAGCTGGAATAGAGTCCCAATTTTTTCTTCCCATCACGACAACATGTCCGGTCGTTTTTTCTTTGAAAAAACGCATATCGTCTGGCAGGTGCCACATCAGATCATTGTTTTTACCAATACCATTTTCGTTGTCAACAGCGACAATAAGTGCTACCTTCATTCTGGAATAATTTCAATGGTTTCCGGTCTAATAAATAACAACTGTATTGGTTTTTCCGGTTGTTCTTTTTTCCACTTGTTTTTCAGTTTTATCGCAGTTTCCTTTGAGTTATAAGGTTGACTGGTATAAATAATTTTACCTGTCGATGAAAGTAACCGCATAATTGAATCTGAATACGAATAGTTTGGTCTAATTGTATCATTTTTTTCTTCTACCTGAACAACGTAATAACCAGTAAGGTGAACGATGAATGTCGCGCCCAATTCACTTGTCGTATCAACTTTTAATTCTGTCGATCCTTTACTGTGGTCTTTAAATAGCAACCGACTATCATTAAAAAATTGCTCCATTTTGAATTTATCCTCAGGTGGCAGAAACCCTTTTTTAAAGCTGTTATAAGGGAAATCGGGGAGCATGTAATAACACTTTACTCCGCGGTCTTGGCCAACGTGAACATAATGAAATGTATGCCGCACATCTGTTAATTCAATTCCCTTCCTTCTTTCTAAGGTAGTTAAAACCATTAATCCACCATTTTTATATCTATCACGTTGATTGGAAACATAATTACCCAACGACCAGGCGGTGAACCGTTCTTTTTTGTTAATCGTCTTTCGCTCAACGGGTTGAATCACATGTGGGTGGCTACCAATAATCATATCAATTCCAACCTCGTAACAATAACTCTCCCATTTTTTTTGATACGAATTAGGTAAAGATTGGTATTCCGAACCCCAATGCATCGTACAGACGATATATTCAGCACCTTGTTCCTTCGCTTTTTTTACGTCTTTTCGTATGGTGTTGCTATCGATGTAATTGACGATCAGCGGAGAAGGGACAGTTAGTCCGTTGGTTCCGTAGGTGTAATTCAATAGCGCCACCCGAATGCCATTTTTTTCAAGCATTAAAGGGTAATTTGCATCACGTTCTGCTTTATTTCTAAACGTTCCTGTGTGCTTTATGCCCATTTTATCCAACACATCAAGGGTTCGGATGACACCTTTTGCACCTCCGTCGCATGAGTGGTTATTTGCTGTTATTAGCACATCGAATCCAGCTGTTTTCAATGCCAAGGATAGTTCATCTGGTGCCGAAAATTGAGGGTAACCAGAATACGGTTTGCCAGCATGTGTTACTTCCAAGTTTACGATCGCAAGATCTGCCTGCTGAATGATAGGCTTGATAAACTGAAAACTCGCATCGTATTCGTAGCTGTCTGTTTCTGGATGATAGGCCGCTTTGATTTGTGGTCCATGCGACATAATATCACCTCCGTATAGCAAGGTGAGTTTTTGCGCATGTACGACCGTGCATGTACAAAAAAGTAAAAAGAAACCAATTCGTTTACCCATATTAGACAGCCACTTGTGCTTTTATGTGCGGATGTGGATCGTAGTTGATCAACTCAAAATCTTCTAGCTTAAAGTCAAAAATATCGTTTACCGCTGGATTAATTTTCATCGTTGGTAGAGGACGGCATTCACGTGAAAGCTGCAACTTGGCTTGCTCAATGTGGTTACTGTAAAGGTGTGCATCACCAAACGTATGCACAAAATCACCAGGCTCCAACCCACAGACTTGAGCAATCATTAACGTCAGAAGCGCATACGAAGCAATATTAAATGGTACGCCGAGAAATGTATCTGCACTTCGTTGGTAGAGCTGACAGCTTAATTTTCCGTCCGCTACATAAAATTGAAACAGTGAATGGCAAGGAGGTAGCGCCATATTGTCAACATCTGCCACATTCCAAGCTGAAACAATCAGTCTTCTAGAATCCGGGTTGTGTTTGATTTGATTGATGAGGTTTGAAATCTGATCGATTGTTCCACCATCTCTTGCTGGCCAAGAACGCCATTGGTGACCGTAAACCGGGCCTAGATCACCGTTCTCATCTGCCCATTCGTCCCAAATGGAAACCCCATGATCGTTCAAAAATTTAATATTTGTATCTCCTCGCAGAAACCAAAGAAGTTCTACAATGATCGATCGTAAGTGTAATTTTTTCGTCGTCACTACAGGAAAGCCTTCGGAAAGATCAAAACGCATTTGATAACCAAATACGGAAGTCGTTCCTGTGCCTGTACGGTCCTCTTTTAATGTGCCGTTATCTAAAATATGTTGTAATAAATCGTGGTACTGTTTCATTGTTGACTGCAAAAACTGAGCATTCGAAATTACAAAAAACGATGGTGTATTTGACAGCCGTTTTACTAAAGATATTGACAAAATTAGTTGTTGAAATATTTTTTCAAATAACTAAAAATCAATAGGGTAAATAGAAAAAGATAGGCCGAAGCTGCTGCAATTGTTGAAGGTAAAAACCACGGGCTTTCAAAAAGTACGGTTACTCTCCCTGAAGTTTTTTTAGGAATGCGAATTCCCATAATCGCTTCGTTGGCTTGATGAATCTTTAGTTCTTTCCCATTCAATCGTGCTTTCCAATTCTGGTGATAGTTTTGTGTCAACAAAAGAATGTCTTCCCGATCAGAGGTGTTAGCAATTGTTACTTCAAACGAGTTGAATCCGATTTTCGGATTTTTCACCATCATCGTATCGGAGTTAAGAGCCTTCATTGGGCCGTCCCATTGCCATAAACAGGCTTTAAGCTCTATGCTTTTAGCAAGTTGCTTGTCGCTTAATGTTTTTGGATTGAAGCCTTTAGCCTCCGTAAAAAGTGGATTGACCAACAACCAATCGAAACGTCCTTCTTTTTCTAATGCGTTGAAAGAAGCAAATTGGGTTTGGTTGTGGCCTTCGAAGGTTAATCGTTTGTGAAGCGTAGCCGTATTGCGCCATATTCCAGGAATCTTCGGGTCATAATTTTCTTTAAGCAAAGAATACGGCTGTTGTGCGTCGTTTTGATTGATGTCTTTTGGAAGGTCCATGAAATAAGAACGATATTCAGACTGTTTGTAGGGGTAACACAATGTATATGGTCCTGAAATAACCGCATGAATCAATAGGTCAATACTTGTAAACAAGATGATCCATTTTGCTGAAATCTCTTTTTTCAGCACTAAACTACTGTATAGAGCAACGCAAAGTATAACCAGCAGGAGGCTATTGATTAAGAGTCCCGTTCGCATTGAAAAGAACGATAGCTCTTTGCTGTAGCTAAACTCGTTTACCCAAGTACCAATTTCTCCAGGAAATCGATACCAAAACAACAAGAAAAAGCACGCAATAAATCCAATGCCACAAAAAAGGATCATTCTTTTGAAGTCGATAATAAGTGTTTGTTTTTTGACAACCACATGATCGAATCCAATCACAGCAAGTGTTGTTAAAAGTAATAGTGCGTGAGCCCGAAAGATAGACGGATGCCTGAATAAGCCAAATCCGGGTAAATGATAAACGAGTCGGTAAAATGGTGTCTCTCCACCTGCTGCCATTAGTAGGAAAACGATAAATACGATCCACAACGATCGAATCTTTACCTCACGAATACGGAATAGCGTGAGTAAGGCAAAAAGCAACGGGAGAAATCCAATGTAGCCATTACGCATCGTTAAATCAGTAGAACCAAACCAATCACTGGAACTTAGCGTACTCAGCGGAAACAGGAAAGAAATATACCCGTGCCAGTCGAACGGATTTTGAAGAAGAAACGAACCGTATTCTAATTTTCGAGCGCGACCGAAATAGGGCAGAAACTCTACTGTTGAACTTATAATGGGGAGCAGGCAAAGGACAGTGATGAAAATCAATACGATCAATCTTGCCCATGTCCATTTTACAATGTTGGAACGATACTTCATCCAAAGTGCCCAGGCAAAAATCAAGAAAATGAGGTAAAACAACACAATTGAGTAGGCCGGACTAGCTGCACTAACATGTAGTCCAATAAAAAGACTTAGCCAAAACACATCGCGCCACAAATTTTCCTTGAAAAACCGAATAAGGTGATACAATACGTGTGGTAAAAAAGCTGCGCCGGCAATAAAAATCATAATTTGAGCTGTTCCTACCATGAAACCTGAAAGTCCAAAAGCCAGAGCACCAAAAAACTGACTGTATGGATTATCAGTAAATAAACGCATGAATTTAAAGGCTCCAAATGCTCCGATCAACCAATAAAAACTGAGTTCAATTGACACAGAAAGCGTGTCGTAATTCCCTATCAGGTGAATGAGCCAAACAATTGGGTTATATAATCCATTCTGTAAATCTGAATAAGCTGGATAACCAAGATGCTGAAAGGGATTCCACAATGGCAACTGCCCATTTTCATAAGAAAAGTGAACGAAATACCTATACGGTAAGTAACAGTCAACATTGTCCCATTTTGGAAGGTAAAGACCTGAGGTAATCGGCCAAAATGCCAAAAGAACCAATACAACTAGTCCAAGATGCAACCTGTATTTACGAACGCTTTCCACCAATTGGTTTTGCCCGAAGATAAAGAGATTTTGCAGTATACTGATGCCTCATTTGCTTATTGATTACATATTGTTTTATTTTTGTCACCATGAGGTATGTTCTGGTCATCGTTGTTTTTATTCTTTCCGGTTTTGCTGTCACTGCTCAAAAAGAATTGAAATTGGCAAAGAAATACTTGGCTGATTATAAAGGAGTAATCCCAGCGTATATACTCCCATCATCTGGTGGCGAAGTACGTGTAAATGAAACGCCAATTGAGTTGACTATCAACGAATCCACCATTGAGTTAACAATAGGTCAATTGAGGCGCAAGGATAATTACGTAATCCTTTTTGAATCAAAAGGGTATTTTTTGCTCGAATGCAAGGTGGAAAATGAGCCCGTTGCTGAGCGAATTGTAGTCTACAAACGAGGAAAGAAAATTGGAAGAGATGGACTCTATCCTCAACCTACGGCTATCCTCTTTAAACAAAAGTCATAATTCTACTCCGGGTAACCAGATTAAGAAAGTAGTTCCTTCTCCTGGTTTACTGCGCACATCAATTTTTCCTCCGTGTGCTTCGACAATAAGTTTGACATAAAATAGTCCTAAACCGAATCCTTTCACATCATGAAGATTACCAGTTGGTACGCGGTAGAATTTGTCAAAAATTAATTTAAGGTCTTCTCGCTTGATGCCAATACCGTTATCCTGAAATTCGAGTTGAATTCCTTTTTTTACATCTTTCGTAAAGACGTGAATATCCGGTGTAACGGTGCAATACTTCACCGCATTATCCAATAGGTTGTAGATCACATTGGTTAAATGAACCTGGTCTGCATTAAGTGAATAATGTGTTGCTTCTAAGTGAAGCGTAAGCTGCCCGCCTTTTTCCAATTGATTGAAATCGAAACTTTCTTTTGCCTCTTCTATTAATTCGTGCAAATTCATCTGTTCCTTTTTCAACACTACTTTCTCTTGGTCAAGTTTAGCTACATTGAGTACGCGTTCAACTTGCGTTTCTAACCGTTTATTTTCCTTAAAAATAATACTCGCATAGCGCTTTAGTTTCTCTGAATCTTCACTAAAATCATTCCGTAGGATCATTTCACTCGATAGGCCAATTGTTGAAATCGGTGTTTTTAATTCATGGGTCATGTTGTTGATGAAATCATTTTTAATTTCGGACAACCTTTTTTGTCTGAATAGAATATTAACGGTGTAACCGAAAAAGAAAATCACCAATACAACGATGATGAGTACATAAATCCAAGGCGACAGCAATTCAGCTACGGGATTTACGGATCTTGCTACAACGTTTGGGAAAATAACGGTAAAATAATGCCCATCTGTCTTCCACGATAGTTTTTCAGAAGTCATTCCAATAACTGTGTCTGAGGAAGGTGAATAACCATCGGTTTTTGAATATTTCACCATGTTCCCAAAAACGATTGAATCACTAAAGCAATCGTAAATCCCGTATTGAAAATCTTGATTGATACTCTGGTCATAAAACTCCCTTTTCAAAAGGGTTTCCAAATAAAAAGGGTGAAGTTCCTCGTTGATGTCAACCACAAAGTAATTAGACCTGATTTGTTTCACCGCACCATATAAATCCGAACTGTCTGCTTTTTGATCAGAAATGCGCTCCAAGACATTTCGCAAGGCAATATGCGCTTGTTCCGAAAATTGCTTCAAATTCAGGCTATCTTCTTTTTCTTGAATGGCAATACTTGTCTGTTGAATGGCAACGGTACGTTTGATCCAAACGACCTGAACAATTAAAATACTGATCAAGGAAAGTATTCCAAGAACTACTACGCCATTGATGTATCTACTGCTTTTCATGAATGTCCAATTATGGTAAAAGGATACTTAACGCTACACATTGTGTTTCCTTCCACTCAGTAAAAATAGGCGCAATTTGGAAATTCAACGATTAAAATCCTTGAACGCCATTCACCGTGGTATACTTGAGGATGTTCTTTTTATCCGGATAAATGCGCGCAAAAGCAGACTGCACTGCCAACGTTCCTTCGTGGAAACCACATAAAATGAGCTTCAACTTATTTTCGTAGGTATTGACATCTCCAATCGCATAGATCCCAGGAATATTAGTCGAATAATCGAGTGTGTTTACCTTGATGGCATTCTTTTCAATTTCCAATCCCCAATCCGCAATTGGACCTAAACTTGGCTTTAATCCGAATAACGGAATAAAATGATCAGTATCTTTGATCAGCTCACCGTCTTTTTGATGTGTAATCACTACTGATTCGACTTTTCCATTTCCGTTGATTCCCGTAACTTCTGCTTCGGTTATCAATTTGATATCACCTTTTCCAGCCATATCGATGACTTTTTGCACTGAATCTAAGTGTCCTCTGAACGAAGCGCTTCGGTGCACCAATGCTACTTCGGTAGCTATTTTTTTCTCCGCAAGGAAAATAGACCAATCCAACGCAGAATCACCACCACCAGCGATCACAACGCGTTTTCCGCGGTAAAATTCAGGATCTTTTATAATGTATTCTACTCCTTTATCCTCATAAGATTCAATCGTCTCGATAGGTGGTTTGCGCGGTTCGAAAACACCTAATCCACCAGCGATCATGACAATTGGTGCTTTGTGTTCTGTTCCTTTAACTGTCGTTACAATGAACTGATCATCTTCCGTTTTTTCAATTTTCAACGCTGCTTCTCCAAGCGTAAATCCTGGTTTAAATGGCGCTGCTTGCTCCATCAAATTATCAATGAGTTCTCCTGCTAATACCGATGGAAATCCAGGAATATCGTAGATGGGTTTTTTTGGGTAGATCTCCGAACATTGTCCCCCAGGCTGAGGCAACGAATCGATGAGGTGGCAACGCAATTTTAATAATCCGGCTTCGAAAACGGTGAACAATCCAACCGGACCTGCACCGATGATGATAATATCAGTTTGTATCATTGACAATTCCTTAAACGTGCTGCAAAGTTAGCAATACTTCAAAAACATGCTAAAACTGATTTTGTTCCTTTTTCAGGTACCTTAAGTTGAAAAGAAAACCAAAGTGAAATTGCAGCGATTAAAACAATTGGTTCGTTATTCAATATACTGCTTACAAAACTCCCAAAGTACAATTCCCGCACAAACGGATACGTTTAGGCTGTGTTTTGTGCCGAACTGTGGAATTTCAATGACGCTATCCGAAAGATCCACAACCGCCTGATTTACGCCATTGACTTCATTTCCAAAGACCAAAACCATGGGTACATTTGGAAGTTGATGAACATCTTGCAGGAACACGGTTTCTTCCGTTTGTTCAATGGTGCAAATGTGTTTTCCGGCACTTCGTAATTCTTGCATTAATTCGACAATGTCTTTGCGGTATTCCCAAACTACCGTTTCTGTTGCGCCAAGAGCGGTTTTTTGTATATCCCGGTGCGGTGGATTAGCCGTAATTCCGCACAAATAAATTTTTTCGACATTAAACGCATCTGCCGTTCGGAAAAACGACCCTATGTTATTCAAACTTCGAATGTCGTCCAAAACGAGGGTTAGCGGGAACTTTAACTGGTTCCGGAATTCCTCTTCCGAAACCCTGTCCAATTCCCATAACTTTAACTTTTTATTCATGGTTGTTGATAAGATGCGCTGTAGAATTTTTGCTTACTCGGGTGTTGGGCCTAAATTTACGGTACAAAAATCGATAAATCAGTTCACTTGGCGAAGTCTTCCACCGAAAAAGGAGTATCGGAAACTCCATTGATGAAGCAATACAACCAGATTAAAGCAAAGCATCCGCAGGCTTTACTCTTGTTTCGTGTGGGAGATTTTTACGAAACATTCGGAGAAGATGCGATTAAAACAGCCAAGATTTTAGGAATTATTTTGACGAAACGTGGCGCCGGTTCTTCTTCCGAAATTGAATTAGCAGGATTTCCGCACCATTCATTGGATACGTATTTGCCCAAATTGGTGCGAGCAGGTCAGCGCGTGGCCATCTGCGATCAGCTGGAGGACCCAAAAATGACAAAAACAATCGTCAAGCGCGGCGTTACCGAACTAGTCACACCTGGAGTTTCCTTCAATGATCAGTTATTAGAGCAGAAGAAAAATAATTTCTTGTGTGCGCTACACATAGACAAAACAGAACACGGTGTTGCCTTTTTGGATGTGACAACCGGTGAGTTTTTAATCGCTCAAGGAAATAAGGAATACATCGAAAAACTCCTGCAAGGGTTTGAACCAAGCGAAATCGTTTATCAAAAAAGAAAGTCATCTGATTTTAACGAATGGATTGGTGAGCGCTACCATACCTACAAATTAGAGGAATGGGTATTCACTGAAGATTACGCAAAAGATACACTCAACAAGCAGTTTCAAACCAAATCATTGAAAGGATTCGGAATTGAACATTTGGCAAAAGGTATCATTGCAGCCGGAGCAGCACTGCATTACTTGACTGAAAACCAGCACAGTAAACTAGGGCACATCTCCGCTATTTCGCGCATTGAAGAAGAGAAATTTGTGTGGCTAGATCGATTTACCGTGCGTAACTTGGAATTGATCAGCTCTCCACATGACAATGCGGTTCCTCTAGTTGACATTCTTGACCGCACATCTACGCCAATGGGCGGGCGACTCATGAAACGCTGGATTGTCTTGCCGTTGAAGGATAGTAAGTCAATCGAACGCCGATTAGCTATTGTTGATTTCTTCAAATCAGAATCGACTATTCGTTACGAGTTAACCGAACGATTGAAAGACATTGGCGACATCGAACGGCTCATTTCGAAAGCTGCAGTAGGTAAGGTCAATCCGAAAGAGGTGCGGCAATTGATGCGCAATTTGAGCCATATTGAACCAATAAAAGCGTTGTTGAACGATGCTGCAGCGGCACCACTTCGTGAACTGTTGAATAAACTAGATAACTGCGAGAAACTCACCGAGCTAATTGCTTCAACCCTAATGGATGAACCAGCTATTCAAGTTGGTAAAGGACCAGTTATTCGATATGGTGTAGATAAAGTGTTGGATGATCTTCGCGCTGTTTCAACGAGTGGTAAGGACTTCCTAGAAGATCTTCAGCACAGAGAATCGGAACGAACGGGAATTCCAAGTTTAAAAGTAGCGTTCAATAACGTTTTTGGGTATTACCTTGAAGTTCGTAACACACATAAAGATAAGGTGCCCGATGAATGGATACGTAAGCAGACGTTGGTCAATGCTGAGCGCTACATAACGGAGGAACTGAAAGAATACGAGTCTAAAATACTCGGAGCCGAGGAGAAAATTGCCTTGTTGGAAGCCCAACATTACAATGAGTTGGTACTGAAGTTGGCAAGTTACGTTCTCCCGATTCAACAGAATGCGTTCATATTGGCTCAGTTGGATTGCCTTGTTTCCTTTGCCGATGTCGCACAGTCGTTTAATTACACCCGACCTACAATAAATGATGGGTTGACGATCAATATTGAGTTGGGACGTCATCCGGTAATTGAACAGCGGTTACCAGTAGGACAAGAATACATCGCGAACGATGTGTATTTAGATACGACGGATCAACAAATTATCATGATTACCGGGCCGAATATGAGTGGTAAAAGTGCGATTTTAAGGCAAACAGCACTTATATGTTTAATGGCACAAATGGGATCATTTGTTCCGGCAGCAAAAGCGGAAATCGGTTGGGTAGATAAAGTGTTCACTCGAGTTGGAGCATCAGACAACATATCTTCTGGTGAATCTACGTTCATGGTAGAAATGAATGAAACGGCGAGTATTTTAAATAATTTGTCAGATCGAAGTTTGATATTATTGGATGAAATAGGTCGTGGCACCAGTACTTACGACGGTATTTCCATTGCGTGGTCCATTGCGGAGTACCTGCACCAACACCCCAAATTTAAAGCCAAGACGCTGTTCGCAACCCATTACCATGAACTGAATGAGATGGCAGAAAAGTACGAGCGAATCAAGAACTACACAGTAGCAGTTAAGGAAATTGGTTCACAAATATTATTCATGCGGAAGCTCATTCCAGGCGGAAGCGAACATTCGTTTGGTATACATGTAGCGAAATTAGCGGGGATGCCAAATCAGGTAGTGAAGAGGGCAGAAGAGATGCTTACGCATTTGGAGTCACAGCGATCGCAAGAAAATCCGGGAACAACGGTTAAGGGTAAAAAGTCAAAGGAAAATACGATGCAATTGAGTTTTTTCCAGCTGAATGACCCGGTGCTAGAGCAAATTCATGAAGAACTTATATCTATTGATATCAATGCCTTAACTCCAGTAGAGGCGTTAATGAAATTAAATGAAATCAAGAAAATAATTGGCGGTTAATTTAAAAAACTGTTTACGTGTTTGTTATTTTAAAATACTTTGTAAATTTGTCGCCCAATCAATTAAACTCTTTAAAGCGATAAAGAGAAGTTGAAATTATGCATTGCGAGAATAGCTCAGTTGGTAGAGCACGACCTTGCCAAGGTCGGGGTCGCGGGTTCGAATCCCGTTTCTCGCTCAAAAGAGCGAATTTTGACGGGTTCACTGCAAGTAATCCCGTTTCTCGCTCAAAAGAGCGAATTTTGACGGGTTCACTGCAAGTAATCCCGTTTCTCGCTCGAAAGAGTAAGTAGTGAAGTTCAAAACGATGAACTTTTGCTCTTTGTCCTTTGGGTTCATGTAACCCATTTTTAAGTCCGCTCGGATGGTGGAATTGGTAGACACGCCGGACTTAAAATCCTGTGCCTGTATGGGCGTGCGGGTTCAAGTCCCGCTCCGAGTACAAAAACCAGAGTGAGTGTGAGAGCGAGAGCGTTAACACAAACTCTGGTTTTTTTCTTCACTCTCACGCTCCAACTCGCACTTCTAATTCACAATCAGAATTTAATCGTAATTAACTAATTATCAAGCCAAATTTGGTTCGACAATACAATCATTTCGAGTACTGAAACCAGAGTGAGAGCGAGAGCGTTAAAATGAACTATGGTTTTTTTCTTCACACTCATTTTCCCCCTTATAATTACTGAATACTGTTTTCTAGATATAATCTAATCCTAGAACAGTTCATTTCACGATTTCGCCCGAATTATTTCAATAAATTCACATCAAACAGCCACCATTTCATCCTATCAAACGTTTGTTAATTGAACTCAATAAAAATCATATGAAAAACACATTATTCGCAATTCTTTTCTTTATCCCTGTTTTATCATTTTCTCAAGTTACTGTGCAAGAAGACGACAGACAATCTTTATGGAAAGGTATTACTGGATATGAACTGGTAAGTCAACGTTCAAATGATAAGGTAGAATATACCTTTTACTACCGAAACAGCGAATTAGGCGCAAAACTAGAAGGATTATCTATTGCGTTTTCTAACCGTGAGGACGCGCTTACCTTCTTTGAAACGGGACTTAAAACGCTAGAGACAAGTAAAGAGTTTTCATTAACCATTGATGGTAAAACGTATCGAATGTATAAATCAGTTGGAACACTTGTTTTCTCCGGTCGTAGTTCAAGTGGTATTTTAAATAAAACGCAGATTCTTCGGTTACTCGAAATTTTAAACCAGCAAGAAAAGTAATCTGGTTGGGTTCAACGAGCCTGGTAAAATGTTAATTCTAAGGTAACATTTGTGGTTGATTGAAACTTTCGTATTTTTAGGCTGAATTTTAAAAACCAATTATGAAAAAGTTTTACATATTGGCTGCTGCTTTTGTTGGATCAATTTCTGTGAATGCACAGGTTGCTCCAAAAAGTGTAGCTGCGAAAATTGATCGAAATGAGATCCGTCCTGTTTCTAAAAAAGGACAAAACAGTACAAAAGTTGAGGGTCAACAATGGTGGGCGAATGGATTTAATACCATCGCTGATTGGACACAAGTGAATGGTCCGAACCATCAAGGTGGAGACTGGGATATTTTAACTGCAATCCCTGCTGGTATTGCAGGTCAACAAGCTTCATATCAGTGGCCATCTACATTTGGAGGTGCTTCAGGTAATTTTGCATTCATCAACTCTGATGCAGCTGGTACTGGAGTAGCACAAGATGCTTACTTTCAATTCACAGGAAACATTGACTTATCAGGTGCAGGTTCTGCAGCTATGTATTTGACATTTGCTGAGTACTACAGAAATTATTACGATGAGACGTTCGTAGAAATCTCTAACGACGGTGGGGTGAATTGGGTAACTTTTGAAGTAAATCCTGAAGCTGAAGTTCCGGTAAACACAAACTGTGTGCCGAATGAAGTAGAAGTTGTAAATATCACTCCAGCAATGATCGCTCAAGGTGGAACATGGTCAAATCAAGTTAAAGTTCGTTTTCACTACAAAGGAGTTTACGATTGGTTCTGGGGAATCGACGATGTGAAAATTGTTGAAGCATGGAACAATGATGTTAAAGTGACGAATTGGTACCAAGCAACTGACGTAAATACGACATTTGGTTTGGATTATTACCATGTGCCTGTTTCTCAATCTTCTTTCCCAGGATGGACATTTGGTGCACTTGGAGCGAACAACGGTGGTCAAAACCAGCCAACTGTAGCGCTTTCAGCAACAGCTACTGGTGGATATGTGGCAGCTGGTTCGCCAGTAGCAATTCCAACCAATTCTGGAGATACGCTTTCAATATCAACTCCGTATCTTCCAACAGGACTTGGGACTAAAACGATTGAATTAACAACTACTTTAGGTGCGAATACAGATGCTTCATTGGCTAATAACGAGAAATCAATGGATGTATTCTTAACGAATTACGAATACTCTCGAGACAATAATGTAATCGAAAGTTCAATTGGTCAGATATCCTCTCAAGATGCTCAACCATTGAAAATCGGTAACGTTCACGAGATGTTTAACGATATGAATGTTACAGCAGTAAAACTATACCTTGCAACTCAAGGATCTGGTGCGGTTGGTAGCGAATTTTTCGCTGAGCTTTGGAAGTGGAATGGAGTAGATGCATACGAATTCCTTGCTGAAACAGAATTGAAAACAGTAACTGGTACTGTAGCAACTTGGGTAACGCTTCCGCTAGTTGGTGGTTCATTAACAGTGAATGCTGGTGATGATATACTTGCTGTGGCTGGTCACTTCGGTGGTGCAACAGAAGTACGTTTTGGATTGGCTCAAAATACTTATGAAGGAACTGTAATTGGATATACAGCGCTTGGTGAGTTATTCAGCCTTACTTCTCCAGGTGCAGTTATGATTCGTTTATTAGACGATCCAAGTGTTTCACTTGATGAAGTAACAGCTGTTTCTGGAATCAATGTATTCCCTAACCCGGCAAACAATTCGGCAAATGTATCCATTGAATTATCAAATGATGCAGCAGTTGCAATCAATGTGACAGATCTTTCAGGTAAAGTAGTTTACACTACAGACCTTGGAACAGTTAACGGAACACAAGATGTACAGGTAAATACTTCTTCATTTACAAGTGGTGTTTACATGGTAAACGTTTCTGTTGATGGAGCAGTTTCTACTCAAAAATTAGTAGTTCGTAAGTAATCGAACGCTTAATACGCACAATAAGGGTCAACTCATCGAGTTGACCCTTATTTTTTACGCACTTTTTTGAATAGCCCCATAAGCCGAAGTTTCATTATTTTTGACACTTAAATTCAATTTACTATGAAAGCATATGTTTTTCCGGGTCAAGGTGCTCAATTTACCGGAATGGGAAAAGACCTTTATGATCATAATCCATTGGCAAAAGAAATGTTTCACTCCGCGAATGACATTCTTGGCTTTGATATCACCAAAATCATGTTTGAAGGTACAGAAGATGAACTTAAACAAACAAAGGTTACTCAACCAGCCATTTTTCTTCACTCAACTATTTTAGCAACTTGTTTGGGAGATCAATTTAATCCAGATATGGTCGCAGGGCATTCACTCGGTGAATTTTCGGCATTAGTAGCAAATAAAACGTTGCAA
>JBILNH010000162.1:0-5614 GCA_044375095.1 Crocinitomicaceae bacterium | reverse complement strand
TCACTGTTACACTCATCGTTGCTGTTGTAGCACACTGACCAGTAGTTGGCGTGAAGGTATACGTTGTTGTTGTTGTTGTATTGTTGATGGCAGGCGACCACATTCCAGAAATTCCATTGATGGAAGAAGTTGGAAGCGTAAACGTTCCACCATTACAAATTGGAGCTACCTGCGTAAATGTGGGTGTAATTATGGCAGTTGAAGAAGGAATAGCAAGTGTAATTGAATCTGTACATCCAATAGAAGATGTTGTTACCACAGAATACGAACCTGCACAGGCATTGGTTAACGATGAACCAATTCCGACAACAGTTCCAGTCGAATTGTACCACGTATAGGTATAGCCACCAATCGAGCCTGATCCTGAAACAGCTGCTGCACCGTCGCAAATACAACCAGCCGGAGTTACAGAAACTAACGCAGTCGTGACAGGTGTTATAGGCTGACATCCAATATTGAACTGAGCAATGTAAGCTGCATTCAACGGGTTATTTGCACTTCCCGGCGTTTGTTGATTGCTACCACATGCCACTGGATCAGCACAACCAGCCGACCAATTCGATAGGATGTTCGGATTTCCGTTATTAAAAAACCATACTTGATCCGCACCTGAACCGGCAAAGTAAATAAGGTTGTTCGTATTTGCACTTCCATAGCAAAGTGAAAACACTTCACAGCCGCCGAGATCAACAATACGCATGCAATCGCCTGAGTTTGCCAAAACTGTATTGTTCCAGTTTCCGCCTGGTGTCCAACCTGTCGTCGGATACGAACAGGCAACTGCACCCGGTGTCGTAGAATTTGATTCAAATAAGGAGGTGTTATTAATTGGAATAACCAATCGACAATTTCCATCGGTCATGGACAGATCTTGTGCCGGTAAGGAAGTATTGGGATCGTTGTTGTTGTAAACGACAATGATTGTCCCAAGCGGAATGCACGACCAGAAGGCAGCATTGGAAAAACGAACCGCTCCGGGTGCTACTCCCGTACCTGTTACTCCTCCGTGGTAACCGCTATTGTCGTCAATAATCCATCCTCTGATATCGATACAAGGTGGAACGTTGGTATTACAGGAATAAACAGCTGAATTTGACACGACTACAAATTCCACGAACTCTTGATTCCCTGCTGGACCGTTAGAAACTTCATTTATAATAAGCGTCTGTCCGTACCCTTGACTTAGGGCAACAATGGCTAACAGTATAAGCAGAATTCGCGGGCAGTGCGGCTTCACGTATAATTTTTTACAAAGTTGCTTACTATGATTGAGTTGACCTAACGAATTGTATTAGAATTGTGAGAAATATATGTTATTCACGTGTGATACTTGAGTCTCCACCACATTTCCCGAACAACAACATGCCTAAGCGCTTAGCAATGAATCCGAACAAACTGAATTTATAATCCGAGTCAAATAAAATAGTCTTTCCCATAGGATGTTACCTGATTCATACTTATTTTTATACTTCTTAAATCGTTAAACTATGCAACAGATTAAATTCCTTTTCGTGTGTTCAATTCTTCTGCTCACGTTGTTCTCATGCGGAAATCATGAAGCTAAAAAGTACGGTCCCGTAACATTTGAAATCCCAATCGAAGGACCCATATTTGCTGAATCACTGGCTGAAGGTGTCGTAACACTTGCGTTTACACCAGAAGAGTTTGGTATTTCACGCAAAGAAATCCACAGCATGAAATTGGACGAAATCGAACTGACAACGGATCATCCGGATGGTGTAGCGATTTTTGACAATGTCGTTTTCACTGTGATGACTGACAATACTGAATCTAAAGAGGTGGCGTCTACCAAAATTAAAGGGAATCCAAAAACCCTAACCATCAAAGGATTGGAGCAAGCTGAAATTGAAGGATTCGCAGAAACAGATAAGTTTTACCTTGAAATGACTGGAATCTCCAAGAAAGATTTCGACGACAACATTACGTTAAAAGGCAAAATGATCCTCAGCGTAATGGTAGATGAAAAGTAACCACTCGAACTAAAAAGTATAACACGCTAATACATTAAACGATGAAAAAAACAGCAGTATTCTCAATCTTTGGATGGATGTTATTCGTCCTTTTAACCTCTTTCTCGCCATCTTCTCTCCTACAAACGGAAGAGGGAGATGCACTTGTTGGAATTTGGATGCCTAGTCACGGTAAGGCTAAAGTGAAAATCACCAAAGTTGGTACGAAGTATTACGGAAAAATTGTGTGGTTGAAAGAACCAAATTACCCGGATGGAACGAAGAAACGCGACAAAAACAACCCGGACGCTAAAATGCACGACACGCCATTGTTGGGTTACAAAATCTTAAAGGATTTCGAATACAAAGGCAAGAAAACATGGGAAAACGGTACGATTTACGACCCAGAGAACGGAAGCACGTACAGCTGTACCGTTAAATTAACCGACAAAAACACCATTGACGTTCGCGGATACATTGGTGTATCGATGATCGGTAGAACAGATACATGGAAACGATTGAAACAATAATTTCACTATTTATTCCAAGAACAAGGGGCTATCGATATCGGTAGCCCCTTGTTGTTATATGTATTCACAGATTCGATATTCTAATTTATCACAACAATAAGTTGGGTAGAAATAATTACGTTAATAGTTTTGGCATTCAAGAATTGGTCATTCTATCCGAGATTAGAAGAGAATCGTCAGTTTGCAATTTTGGTCTTGGATTTTGAGGTTTTCAAACCGCATTGAGTTACGTAGTTTTAGAGGAAGCCGAAGGATCACCGATAAAACAGAAACTCAAAAGGTGCAGAAAAGGGTTCGGACTGTTTTAAAAATCAAGTTTGAACCACCATCCCGAACCCAAAAAAATCCTAAGCCTTCCTGCCACGGCAGACATGGATTTTTTGTATCATATGCACTTGTGCCGGGCTGATCGCAGCATCATGGACTTACCAAATTCAACGTCAGCTGAAAATACGGCGCACTTGTTACATCGTTTTCCATTAACATCGGTCGATCGCTGCCGAATCCTCGGTAGAAGTTTCCACTGTCTAGGTTGAACTTGTAATTGATGATGTATCCTGCCTGTGCACTGATCCAAATGAAATCGGTAATTGCACGCTGAAAATCCAATCGCAAACGTATTTCAGATCTTCTTAGTTCAAGCAGATCACTGTTGTAATCCGTTACATCTCCGACAGTAGTTGTTCCCGTTGGAAAAAGTCCATCGCGGTTTGCCAAGTGATAACTCGCTCCAACAATTTCAAAACCGGTTAATAACATCGTACGTCTGTTGAACGAATACCTGTGGTGAAAACGTGCAGGAAGCAACGATTCAATTCCCCACTTTTCATTTTTAGACGTGTAATTGTACATGATCACAGGTAAAAAGCTCTTACCCCCTGCCCTATACGTTTGTGTAGCTCCAATACCGAATTGAAAACGGTCGTTGAATTTCCACCCAAATACACCAACTGCAGTGAACTTGGACAAATTAAATGGATGCCATGAATTGAACGTGTTGTTTCCATTGTACTCACCCGCCAAAAAGGCCAAAATGAAATGTTTCTGGTTCAACGGTTTGAAAATAGTCGTATTCAAACCTAATGTACTAATTCCGCCCTCTAACGATTTCAATAATGGATTAGACAAGGTATCGTTCGAAAAAGAATACGCTGAGTTCACGAAATTACTACCGACATTAATCAGTATTTCGTTGTTCGAAAGCACCGGTAAATTCGCTCCAACAACAAAGCCTTGGTAACCCGAGACATTTCCTGTTTGCGCCGATGAAAACGAACCCAAAGCCGATGCATTGATCTGGTGACCTAATGCCATTTCGTAACCAACCGTGATCAATTTCGCAGGACTTAATCCGACCACTTTCGGCGTGCAGTAGCGTTTCACAGAATCATCCAAGCTGAATTGCTCGTACTGGCTGAAATCCTCTTCTTCTTCTTCTGGTGTAACCTGGGCGAGGCTATTGAATCCTGTCAGACTTAAACCTACCAGGAAAATTCTCACATATGCGTTCATAGTTCTAGTTTCAATGTTGATGTAAAAATAAGTGTAATGAATGTATAAGGCAATAAAGAGTCCCGTGAAATTGAAATTAGTGGTGCGGTGATCGGCCTAAAATCATAGGATTGATAAGTACTTTACTGCCATCCGTTACTTTCTAGGTTGATTGCATTCAAAGCATTAATCAATCTAAGTTCAACAAAACATAACCTTATGAATACAACGCACATTTTTTTACCGTAGCCGTTACTTCAGCATTCGGCGGATTCTGTCAAGAAGCACTTTCACCATTAGAATCCACTGTAGCATACAACAAACTGACGTTAAAGTATGGCAATCAGTACATTGGCGCAAAAGAAGTTGGCTTGCCTAGCGGAATTGGGAGTATAATTTCCGACGATGGAAAAACCACAACCGGATACTTTCAGGATAGATCCTACCTCGGTGATTAATTCATTTTCGTCAAACTCTACAGACGACTACACATAAAAGACGTGCCTTACGCCAAATTTCAGTTTTCTTCTTTTCAAGGTAAACGGCAACCCCATTGCTATTCCTTTTTCGGCAGCCCTGAATAGTAAAAACTATCCAGAATACGCAGGTGCCAATTTTTCAAACAACGCCTTCACCATCGAAATTGGCAAACCCATCTACTCACCCTTCCAAGCAACAGAAGACATTTATTTTGAGGTATTGGAGGAGTAAATGGGGTGAATAAGTTTACAATCAAAGTTAATTTCCCAGCCCCTTTTACTAAATTCGCTTATGCGACTGCCCCAAGATCAAAATGTCAATGTAAGTCTTTTAAGTTCCGTTTTCCGAAACACCGTTGCTACATATAAGTATTATTGGTTTCTCTCCATAATTGAGTGTGTTGAAGAAGGAAAAGATGAAATTGAAAAAAGAGAACTGTTTGCGCGGATGATCGCGAATGCTTGGTACACGGTAAATTACTTTCACATTTCATTTGGTAAGCAAGATAAAATACAAGAAGCAGTTGAACGAATCAAAACTCTTGAAGGTTTTGAACTTGACGAAAAGAAACAAATTTTACTAAACAGATTATTAACTTCTTCAAACAAAGAAATAGTCAAGCAATTAAATCACTTTAATGCGAACGTTCCATACAAATTCTTAAGTCCTTGGTTAGGTACACATGCCGAAAAAGACATGTACCTTATGTCTCAAGAAAATTACAATCTTCCTCCATACGCACTCTATTCCGACCGTATTATAGTTCAACCAGCATGGATGGATTACTTTAGAAAAAACAATGGCCTATTAAAAGACTTTTGCTTCTGGAACTTGACACTCTTTCTTCAAACGAGAAATCCAAATGTCCCAAACATTCCATCGAAACTGATTCGCCCTGAAAAGCGCGGAAGTCTGGCGAAACACAAAAAAGATTTTTGGGATATTGTACTTAAAAATACAGGTCCAATAAAATGTATTTACACAAATAAATCATTGAATATTGGTGAATACGCAATTGAACACTTCATTCCCTTTCAATTCGTTTCGCATGACTTAATGTGGAATTTGATTCCAGCAGATGGTTCTTTTAACAGCAGTAAAAGAGATAAACTTCCACAACTTGATGATTACTTTGACGATTTC
>JBILNH010000161.1:0-5637 GCA_044375095.1 Crocinitomicaceae bacterium | reverse complement strand
AAAGGTGAAACACGCGTATTTTCTGCAGTTGCCCCGCTTTCATCTGCATTTATCCCGGTTGAAAAATATAGGAAGTACAATGAGCAAAATCAACGAACATTGGCTGCTATTGGCAGTTCATTGTCCAATGGCGCGCTTTTCTGTGATGTCTTTACTGAATTGAATAAACACGTGGATAAAAAACTGTACTTCGGAACAGATCATCACTGGAAGCCAATCGGCGCCTATTATGCCTATGTTGCTTTTTGTAAAACTGCCGGATTCGCACCTGTACCATTAGATAAAATGGATAAAAAGGTAAAATACAATTTCGTCGGTACCATGTACCAGCATACCCGCGATCCGTCCGTTAAAGCAAATCCGGATACCATGGAATATTGGGTGCCAAAGGTCGAGACTTCGGCAGTTCGCTATGGAGAGTATGGGTTCAATAAATATACGAACACAAAAGTCTTTCATCACGGTTGTTCTGGCGGCAATACCTATTCTACTTTCCTAGGAGGAGATGCGCCATTAATCCGAATAAAGACCGGAGTGAAAAATGGTAAAAAGGCAGTAGTCATTAAAAACTCTATGGGTAATGCTTTTTCAGTGTTTTTAGTTAGTCACTACCAAGAAATTTGGGTGGTAGATTTTCGGTATTCCAAACAAAATTTAATTGAATTGATAAGAGCAAATAATATTAACGATATGATTTTTGCTGTCGGAATGTATGCCGCAATGAGTAACGGTACAATAAATATGATGCGCAATTTGGCAAAACAAAATGGCGTATACATCCCTAAACCAGCATCACCAACTACGAATGATTCCATAATTACAATTCAAGAACCGGCAGATACACTCAATTAAAATGAGAAAGTTTACTTCGATTTTGTTGCTGTGTCTGTTGGGGTGTTGGAATATAATCGCCCAAGAGATTACAGTTCCTCTATCGTTAAAAATAGATTCCTCTTTCGCATATATCCAAGGTTATAGTTCGAAATCATTAATTGCACTTAAATCGCATTTTGATCGGGTAAAGGAGGATAAAGTAGTTATCTTACATTACGGAGGAAGTCACATTCAAGCGGAAAATCCAACTACCGTTGCCCGAACAAAATTTCATCAACGTTTTGGATACGGTGGTCGCGGATTGATGTTTAACTATGGAGCTGCAAATACGTATTCTTCCATCAATTACAGTTCTACATGCACAGGAAAATGGCGATACAATAAAAGTTTTCAAGGTAAAAAAGCAGATTTGCCTCTCGGTATTTGTGGAATGGTTGTAGAAACAACGGACACAGTTGCTACGCTCAATTTCAAACTTAAAAATACAATTGTAAAAGAGGATTATGCCTGTTTTTTACTTTTTGAAAATGACAGTGTCTCACATGATTTTCGATTAATTATCAATGAACAACAAATAGAAGATTTTCGCTTATTTCCTCACGGAGCTTCATTTTCCTTTAAGGACAGTATTCATTCTGTTCGATTGGAAGTGTTGAAAAAACAAGGGTCTCAGCGTTTTCGTTTTTATGGATTAAATGTTGAAAATGTCAAAAATCAAGGTATAGTATACCATTCAACCGGTGTTGGGGCAGCTGCATTTCGCTCTATTTTAACGCTTGAAAAACTTCCTGTTCACGTACCAGAAATCAATCCTGATATCGTTCTGTTAGATTTCGGAACTAACGATATATTGTACCACAATAAAATTGATAAAAACCTCGTCAAAGAGGTTGAGAAGTCAATTAAGATGTGGAGAGAACTTCATCCAGAAGTATTGATTGTTCTGACAAGTGTACAAGATTTATATTACAAAAAGAAATACATCACAGCTGGAATAGATTTTCGAAATTTGATGGATAGTCTTGCACGTGCAAATGATTGCTTATTCTGGAATTGGTACGATTTATCTGGCGGAATAAAAACCATTCGAACATGGTACAATGAAGGGTATGCTCAGCAGGACTGCATCCATTTAACGAAAAAAGGATACCAAGTTAAAGGGGGTTTATTGTTTGATTCGTTCATGAATACCCTAGATTACTTATCATCAAATCAATCAGTGGCTGAATTAACAGTTCCACTTAAAGATTATTCGGTCCTTGATTCCACGAATCAATCGTTAGCAGACTCAGTAACTGTTCAACCAGAAACACCAATTAAAGTGGTTAAACCAAAGCCGCAATCCAAATCCTACACCGTTAAAAGTGGAGATACGTTGTCGGAAATTTCAAGAAGATACAACGTGTCAGTTAGTAAGATAAAAAGTGCCAATGGACTGAGAAGTGATGTTATTCGAATCGGTCAACGCTTGAAAATACCGCTCAAATAAAAGTCGATTTTTTTCGACTTGACTGCTTTGCTGACATTCTTTCACTCCTTCAATTCATTTGCTGTCAGCTTGTCCGAATTCACTAAATGGTCTTATCTTTGTCATCCGCGTAGAAGTTTAAAAAACAAAGCAATGGCGAAGGATAACGAAGAAGTAGAAAAAGATGCAGTAGAGGGTCAAACAGATGAACAGACCAATGACCAAGAAGTTCTAAAGGAAGGCGAAGAGCAAGCTTCAGCTTCAAAAGAACAGACTCCCGAAGAAAAATACGCAGAACTTAACGATCGATTTATTCGATTGTATGCGGAATTCGATAACTACAGAAAACGTTCGAATAAGGAAAAAGTTGACTTGATTTCCAATGCAAACGCTGGAATGCTTGTTGATTTACTGCCTGTTATGGACGACTTCGAACGTGCTATGTTGAACAACGAAAAGGCGGATGACATCGAAATAGTAAAAGAAGGATTTCACTTGATTTTCAATAAATTCAAAAACATTGTGGAATCAAAAGGATTGAAGCCAATGCTTGCGAAAGGAGAAGCATTCGATAGTGAATTGCACGAAGCTATTGCAAATGTTCCTGCTCCTTCAGAGGCAGAAAAGGGTAAAGTAATCGACGATGTCGAAAAAGGATATTACCTACACGACAAGGTAATTCGATATGCCAAAGTTGTGGTAGGACAGTAATTCGGTTTTTAGTGATCAACACGAAACGATAAGTTGAATGAGTCAGAAAAGAGATTATTACGAGGTTTTAGGGATCTCCAAAAATGCAGACGAAGCTGAAATTAAAAAAGCATACCGTAAACTGGCAATTAAATTTCACCCCGATAAAAATCCCGGAGATGCCACGTCAGAGGATAAATTCAAAGAAGCAGCTGAGGCTTATGAAGTCTTAAGTAGTGCGGAGAAACGTGCACAATACGATCGTTTTGGCCATGCAGGTGTAGGTGGTGCGGGTGGTTTCGGTGGTGGCGGAATGAATATGGATGACATATTCTCGCAGTTCGGAGACATCTTCGGTGGTGCATTCGGCGGCGGAAGTTTTGGTGGAAGCCGAAGTGGCGGAGCACGCGTTGTTCGAGGCACAAACCTTCGAGTAAAAATGAAGCTGACTCTCGAGGAAATAGCGGAAGGTGTAAACAAAAAAATCAAGGTCAACAAACTAGTTAACGCAGATGGCGTAACCTATAAAAATTGTTCCACATGTAATGGAACGGGCAGACTCACGCGTGTGGCTCAAACGTTTCTCGGCGCCATGCAGACCCAATCGGCCTGTCATGTATGTCAGGGAGCAGGAAAAATGATTGATAAAAGACCTGCGGATGCCGATCCTCAAGGCTTGAAGAGACAAGAAGAGGTGATCGAAATCGATATTCCAGCAGGTGTTGAAGAAGGAATGCAACTCAGTGTAACTGGAAAAGGAAACGCAGGACCGTTTAACGGCGTGCCTGGAGATCTAATTGTCGTAATCGAAGAGATAGAACATCCTGAATTGAAACGCGATGGGGAAAACTTGCATTTCGAAGCGTATGTGAACTTCGTTGATGCGGTGCTCGGTGAGTCAATTGAAATCCCAACAGTTACTGGAAAAGTTAAGATTAAAGTCGATCCAGGAACACAAAGCGGAAAGGTGCTCCGGTTGAAAGGCAAAGGATTGCCTCAAGTCCAACGTTACGGTACAGGCGATATGTTCGTTCATATTAATGTGTGGACGCCTCAAAAGATTTCTAAAGAAGAAAGGGAGATACTCGAGAAACTGAAATCAAGTGAAAACTTTCAGCCCAAACCAGATAAAAACGATAAAGGCTTCTTTCATAAGATGAAAGATATGTTCAGTTAATAAGCGATATTACATTACTTTTAAGTGGTCAATCGACCACTTTTTTTATTTATGGACTTTTTAAGACAAGGTAAGCTAGGCGATACCCGTTGGTCGGGTTACTTATTAATGCTGTTTTTTATTGTATTGGTATTTGGGTTAATCGGACAACTTCCGATGACAATAGATGCGCTTTTTACAGATAAAGCTGCCGTTCAAGATGGAGCTTCGCCATTTGAACTTATGGAAGTATTTGGTCGAAACAAGTTCTTCTTTTACCTGATGTTCCCTTTTGCGTTGACCTTTTTCACGGTGTTGATCGCAGTAAAACTCATCCTTAAACGACCTTGGCAGAGTATTTTGACTGCCCGAGCTGTGTTCGACTGGCGACGATTGTTGTTTGCTTCAGTTATTCTCGGAATGATCGTTTTTAGTTCATTGCTCTATTCCATGTATACCAATCAAGAACTTCAATGGAATTTTAATCCAACTGCTTTTTTTCCTTTGTTAGTTATCGCGTTAGTCATGGTTCCCCTTCAAATAGCAGCAGAAGAGGTTGTCATGCGTGGATTTATTTTTCAAGTAATTGGTGCTTCAGGAGCAAAAGGTTGGCATGCAGTGGTAGTGACTGGAATTGTTTTTGGTTTGCTTCATGCAGCAAATCCAGAGGTACAAGCACTTGGTCCTTGGGTTGTTTCATACTATATTCTCACAGGTTTGTTCTTAGGCATTATTGTACTAATGGATGATGGCTTAGAGCTTGCCATTGGTTATCACCTGGTGAATAATTTGTTCGCTACGCTAATTGTGACCAACAACTGGCAAGCGTTTAGAACCGATGCACTCTTTATAGATATAAGTCCACCTGCATTCGGATGGGAGAATTTCATATCCCTTTTTCTCGTTCAACCAGTTTTACTTTTCATCTTTAGTAAACGGTTTAAGTGGACCAACTGGCGACAACGATTTTTTCAGTAGTCACCTACTAACATTTCATTGGTGAATTTTATTCAATAAAATCATTTTGCCGCTGAACAATATGGTTAACTTCAACCTGTTATGCTATCGGTACACAACATTTCGAAATCCTTCTTCCGAAAACCGGCATTGGAGGATGTTTCCTTACACGTAAATACGGGGGAAATTTTTGGTTTACTCGGACCAAACGGCGCTGGAAAAACCACGCTAATACGAATTATCAATCGCATTATTGAACCCGACAATGGCGTTGTTCGTTTCAAGGGAGACATAATGACCCAACAACACTTGCAATTCATTGGTTACTTGCCAGAGGAACGGGGATTATACAAAAGCATGACCGTTCAGGAACACGGCGTTTTTTTAGGACAACTTCGCGGATTAACTAAAAAAGATGCGCTTACGAAACTGAACATGTGGTTGGAGAAATTCAGCATTACGGAATGGCGACATAAGCGCATTGAGGAATTGTCAAAAGGTATGGCGCAAAAGGTTCAGTTCATTTGTACGG
>JBILNH010000029.1:0-19967 GCA_044375095.1 Crocinitomicaceae bacterium | reverse complement strand
GGAGAGAGAACGCGTACAGAGGATTCGGTTAAACAACCGGCTGTTACTAGCGAGGTAAAAACGCAGCAATCCGATCAAAATACTGCAGCCTCTGGTCAGAAAAAACGCCGCTTCAATAAGCGAAGAGGGGGCAATTCAAAACCGAAAGAAAATGAAGGCTAAAGGTTGGGTTGGTGGCGTTTTGCTTCTTTTATTCTTTGCGAGCTGTTCAACGTTACCCACGTATGAAAAGGTGTATGTGTTCGAAAACAATCAATGGGACCAATCTGTCAAACCACAATTTGTCGTTTCTATAGACGATACAACGAAAACATACAACTTTACCTTAACCTTACGTACAACAACCGATTATGCCTACAGTAATTTATGGGTATACTTGAATACATTAACCCCTGATAAACAACGGTCCCGTGAACCATTTGAAATTAAGATTACGGATGCAAATGGCGCATGGATTGGTAAAAAAACAGGGTCAATCGTTGAACACAGCATTCACTTTACCAACCGTAAACTACCAGCAAAAGGAAAATACATATTCACACTTGAGCAAGGAATTACACAATCAACAATAAATCAAGTGTTGGATGTTGGAATGGAGGTAACGGAGTTTTCTGAAAACAAAGAATAAGAACACTTACAGTTTACGAATAGTTCCATTCGAATTTTTCTTTTTCTTACTTTTCTTCGATTTATAGCTTAGGTTATACGTGTAGGCAATGGACAAAATATGAACGGTTTCAGGCGCGCTGCGGTTGATTTCTTGATCGTAAATATAACCGAGTGTTATTTCGTGAGGCATATCAAAGTCGAAATCAACACCTAAGAAAACACGGTATTTCCGAAATTGACGACCTTCAGGACCATACATTGGATTGTAGAAAAACTCTACGCTCGCGATTGGCGACAAAAAACTACCTTTAAAATCATAAGCAACTGATGGTTTAAATCTTATCGCCTGATCAAACTCAACGTCGTAGTTTTCATTGTTACCAAGTGAATTGAATGAATATTGGTACCGAACACGAGCACCAATCTTAAACCGGTTAATTTCATGTTTAAAGTCAGCATTCATATTTAGACGGCTCGCATTTAAATAATTGCCGTATTTATCTAAGTCAAAAACAGAACGAAAATCCAAAGAGGGCCTGAACCATTTAGTAACCTTATAACGGAGAGTTAGTTGAGGAAAGAAGGTCTCCATACCATACGTTCCAAAACGTGTAGTCATTTCTGCGCCCCAATCCAAGTCACCAATAACTTTACCCTTTACACCATATTCACCCCAGACCATTCCTCTTCCCTGTGAAAGACCAAAGAAAGAAGTTAAGGCAAAACCACAAATCAGAAGGAATCGCATAGTTATTTGATGATGTTGATCGTACCTAAATCAAGCGTTTCTTTTTTCTTGAGTTCAACAGTTTGCTTAACTACTTGGCGCACATAATGATCATCATCATTGTTGCTAATATTGCTTCCTTTATCAAAAATCTCACTATACGAGTAAATGGTATAAGTACCAGGTTGCAAATAATCAAATCTAAACGTCCCGTCGTAACCACATTCTACCCGATCATCAGGCACATCGCCATCGCCACCATATACAATGTAAACATCTTCTGTAGCACCGGGATATTGAATGGAATCGGACAAGTTACTTTGAACGTATAAGCGTTCCGTCACAAAAATTTTTCCGGTTATTGAACTTTTTCCCCCTTCTCCCTCAAATTTTTGGCAAGATGAAACCAAAATACCGAATAATCCCAAAATAAAAAATGCTTTTTTCATGTGTAAATAATTTGTCTTTTAAAGGTTATATGGAATAGGTATGCTATTTTAAATTCGGCAAGTTCGGTACAGCACATCCGTACTTAAGCGAATTGTTTGCACAGCTATTCCATTTAAATTCATATATTTCAACTTGATAAACAACCTCAACAGGTGTTTTTTCGTCTCGAATATACGAATTGAATTCAATAATTGTTAATATTGAATTTACATTGAAGATGCTTTTGCAATAACGACCTGTTTAGAACTGTTATACTATGAAACATTTTTTACTCGCACTGCTGCTTGTTTTAATGTCCAATAATTTATTTGGACAAATTGTAATTAACGAGTATTCCTGCTCTAATGTGAACGGCCCCACCGATGCATTTAATGAACGGGAGGATTGGATAGAGTTGTTAAATACCACTGCGGCACCGATTGATTTAACAGGGTTTTTTCTTTCAGATAATTCGACCAACCTAACCAAGTGGGAAATTCCGAGTGGTTCAATTCCGGCAAACGGATTTATCATGGTCTATTGTTCCAAAAGAGGTTTAGTAACCGCTAACCAACTTCACCCGGATTTTCAGTTGCATCAAACTCAAGGAGAGTGGATCATATTGGCAAATCCTACTGGAGCCGTTGTTGATTCATTGAAAATAGTGAATCGAACCAAAGCAAACCACTCTGTAGGTAGATCATCAAATGGTGCGCCTGACTGGAGATTGTTCACTACTCCAACTCCAAACGCAAACAATACTGGAGGTATTAACTTTTATACTCCAACTCCTGTAATGAGTCTTGCGCCAGGATTTTACACAGGAACACAAACCGTTACACTTACTTGTTCCGATCCAACAGCAACGATTCGCTACACAACAAACGGTAGTAACCCAACAGCGACATCAACTCTTTACTCCGGACCTATAAACATAGCAACAACAACAGTTTTAAGGGCCATTGCATTAAGTGCAAATCAGCCTTCATTTATAGAAACCAATACGTTCTTTATAAATGTGACACACACTATACCTGTTGTGTCTGTAAGTAGTCAGGGAGTAGCTACATTATTAGGTGGTAACCAAACACCAGTTGTCGGATCGTTTGAATTATTTGAAGATAATGGGCAGTTTATCGACGAAGGACAAGGTGATTTTAACAAACACGGTAACGATTCTTGGGCCTACGGTCAACGCGGATTTGATTACATAACCCGCGATCAATTTGGGTATGCAGCATTTCTTGAACATCAAATTTTTCCAGAAAAATCAAGGACAGAGTTTCAGCGTGTCATGCTAAAGCCAGCGGCCAGCGATAACTATTCCTTCGAAAACGGAGCACACATACGTGACGCCTTTATTCACACGTTGTCAATCAGAGCTGGAATGCGTCTTGATGAGCGTACATGGCGACCAACTATTCTTTATGTAAATGGTCAGTATTGGGGGGTTTATGAAATTCGTGAAAAAGCGGATGATAGTGATTATACAGATTATTATTTTGATCAGGATAAGTTTAATTTATATTACTTGAAAACATGGGGTGGAACGTGGCAAGATTACGGTGCTCCTAATGCGCAACCCGACTGGAACTACGTGCGAAATTACATTTTGAATAATAACATGTCTGTTCCGGCTAACTTCAATCATATTGACACATTATTGAGTTGGAAATCATTGTGTGATTATTTTGTATTTAATTCTTATGTCGTAAATCAAGACTGGTTAAACTGGAATACAGCTTGGTGGCGTGGATTAGACCCAGCAGGAAACCATAGAAGATGGAGATATGCCTTATGGGACATGGACGCTACTTTTGGACATTACATTAATTATACTGGTATTCCTGATGCTTCAGCGAATGCGGACCCTTGTAACGCTGAAAACTTACCCAATCCTGGAGGTCAAGGGCATACAGATATTCTCGAAAAACTAATAGCAGAAAACCCATTAGTCGAGCAATATTATATAACCCGTTATATCGACCTTGTGAACACCTATTTCTCGTGTAACTACATGAATCAGTTGCTCGATAGTATGCTGAATGAAATTACCCCTGAAATGCAAGGGCAGGTGAATCGCTGGGGTGGAACATTTGCCGGCTGGCAATCTCGCGTTCAGCAAATGCGGAATTTCATGAATTCGAGGTGCTTAGCATTAGAACAAGGATTAATCGACTGTTATCAGTTAACAGGTCCGTACAATGTTACATTCAATGTGTCGCCGCCTCTTTCAGGTGAAATTAAAGTGAACTCTGTTTGGGCACCTACCTATCCTTGGACCACGTCCTACTTCGGTGGTATAACAACACTACTGCTTGCACAACCCCTGCCCGGATTTATTTTTGACCATTGGGAATATACCACCGGACCTTTACAGCTCCCTGTCACGTCAGATTCGAACGCAATAGACATAGCCGGTGTAGAAAATATCGTCGCGTTTTTCGTTCCAGACAACCCAGATCTAGACAATGACGGGTGTTTAAATGTTGATGAAATTACGGCAGGAACACTCCCTAATAATCCAGATACCGATGGAGATGGTGAGTTGGATTGTCCTGAAATAGGTCCTGATCCAAATAATCCAATTGATACCGATGGAGATGGAATTATTGACGCATTAGAATCGTCCATTACAGATACTGATGGTGACGGCGTGAATGATGAAGCTGACCCAGCGAATACCGATCCGTGTATACCAAATCCAAATGCTGGTCCATGTGATCAGGATAATGACGGATTGACAAACACACAAGAAACAACCGCAGGGACGGACCCGACAAATCCAGATACAGATGGTGATGGCTTCCCTGACGGAACTGAGGTAACCAACGGAACAAATCCACTTAATCCGTGTGATCCAGACGATTCATTGCCGCTATGTAACATTGATACGGATGGTGATGGTGTATTGGATCTAGTTGAAACTACGGACGGGACAAATGTTAACAATCCTTGTTCTTACCTGGTTGCATCTGTTACTGAAACTATCCTTTCAGGAAGCGACTGTGATGAAGATGGTATTCTCGATGAGGTTGAAATTGCGAACGGCACTAATCCATTTGATCCTTGTGATCCAAATGAAGCAACAATTGATTGTATTAATGGAATTTATTTACCAACTGGATTCTCGCCTAATGGAGTTGGTGATCAGTCCAATGAAGAACTCATTATCCTTGTTGGAAAAGACGTGTTGTCGTTTACATTATACATTTACGACCGATGGGGAAATAAAATGGTAGAAACAAGTGATAAAAATTTCACTTGGGATGGAACCTACAACGGAGAACCATGTAACGCAGGAGTCTATGCCTATGTTCTTGAAGTAAGGTACATTACAGGAGCCAATGAAAACCGTTCCGGAAACATCACGTTAATTCGTTAAGGGGATGAAAAAATGGATCGTATCATGCGTGATGGGTTGTTCGATTGCAACCGCTCAGGATTTGCACTTTTCTCAAACTGCTCAAACCCCGTTGTTGATCAATCCGGGTGCTGCAGGGGTTTATGATGGATGGGAGCGTGTAATCGTTAACCACAGAAATCAATGGCTTGGTTCCGGTACGCAGTTTATGACAACGGCCATTGCTGCGGATGCTAACTTTGGGAAGTCACGAAACAATGACAAGGCACACCTTGGCTTAGGCGTAATGTTTTTTAACGACATAGGAGGTGATTCTCGATTTGGAATACAATCAGGTGCGCTCACATTGAGTGGTATCTTACCAATGGGAAATTCAGGACACATCCTTTCTGCTGGTGTTCAAGGTGGGGCTGGAAACCGAAGTGCAGATTTTAGAAATCTACTTTTTGCTTCTCAGTGGACAGGAACCGGATTTGATCAAACACTTATTACCGGGGAAGAAAATGGAAATAATTTCTTCTACATTGATGCTTCAGCAGGAATTTACTACACGTTTGACGGAGGACAAAGCAGTTTTAGAAGAAATGACGATTTCAAATTTTCATTAGGGGTTGCTGGGTTTCACCTCAATCGACCAATACTGCGTTACACAACTGTAGATGGCGATAGGATGTACCGCAAATTTGTAGCTCATGCCAGTGTTGTTTCAGATATCCAAAACACCAACATTTCTATTGATGGATCGGTTGCTCAGTTTTTTCAAGGTCCGCACATGGAAACGTTACTTGGAGCAATGTTACGCTACCGGTTTATTAATGGAACAAAGCTAACAGGACTTTCACAAGATGCTTATGTTGGATTTGGAGCGTATTACCGCTTGCGCGATGCTGTCATTCCTTCGGTCATGATCAATTGGAACGGCTTTCAGTTCGGCATATCTTATGATGTGACCGTTTCTTCTATGCGAAAGGCATATAGAGGTGGTTCATTGGAGTTTTCTTTGTCCTATACGAACCTTAGTCACGCCTTATTCAAATCGCGAAGAAGGAGATAGTAAGAAAAACAAGGTTTCTAGAAATCCAATTATTTTCCGGCAAGTTGCTTGAAGAATCCAATGATTTTCTTTCTAAAAAGAAACATCAACAACAGGTAGGGAATAACCATAAGGTATAAAATACCTGTATTGATGGTGCTTCCAAAAGAGGCTTCATCCAGTTCCGATCCTTGTTCGGCAAGCAATCGACATTGAGAACAACCTTGAGCCCAACCAGTTGAGTTCACCAACAAGGTAAGCGCGACAACACTGACTAAAAGAACTAAACGTTTCATACAATAAAGTTACGTTTTTACGCTGAATCTGATTGGATCACATTCAATTAATTACTTTTGCTTTTTACATTCATTCGTGTTATTCATGAAAACAATTTTACTTGTATTTAGTTGTTCATTGTTATTACTTTCTTGTGGTGACTCTAAGCCAACGAAGGTTTTACCCAAAGACCTTGATAGCTTAATCACGCTTTATCCGGATAGTGTGGATCTTTTGGTTAGAAGAGGCAACAACTTTATCAAAACATATAAGTACGATAAAGCAATGGCCGATGGTGCAAAAGCGTTTCGTTTAGATAGTGCGAATGCAGATGCACGGTTACTTTTTGCGGATGCACTGAATAACCGCCCAGAAAGAAGTCAACAAGATATTGCTGCAGCGCAACGACACTACAAGTACCTCTTAAAAAAACAACCGAAGAATACAAAGGTATTAGTTGGATTGGCGTCAACCTACAGTCAACAAATGGATTTTGACCGATCGTTTCAATACATCAATCAGGCGTTGAAAATCAACCCACGTTACCGGGATGCGTATGTTATGAAAGGTTCGAATTACCTTTTTCTCAACAAACCGGATCTTGCCAAATCTTCTTATGAAACAGCCGTTCAACAAGATCCGTCGTTTTATGAAGCGTATCTAATGTTGGGATCTATTTACCAAGCAGAAAACAACGTCATTTGTATTGAATATTACAAAACAGCTGCCCAGCTTCGACCTAAAGATCCTGACGTACTGTTTTCTCTTGCCTATGCGCAGCAGGTATTCAATAAACCAGATGAAGCATTGTATACGTATCGGAAAATGATCCAAATAGACACGGCATACCACCAAGCATTGAATCAAATCGGCGTCATAAAGCAACACAATTACAACCAAATCGATTCGGCTATTTATTTTTACAATTCGGCCATTACAACAGAGCCGACGTTTGTAGAAGCCTACCACAACTTGGGAACATGTTATGAGGCAAAAGGAGACCTGACAAGAGCACTACAATCCTACGCCAAAGCATTAAAACACGATCCGAACTTCAAACTATCTCGAGATCGAGCGGATAAATTGAAGTATGCGCGTTAATCCTGCTTACATCCAATGGATTGGTGATTTAATCATTCCTATTCTTGGCTTTATCTTTTGGGATTGGAGTTTGTACTTCATCTTACTGTTTATCCTCTTGGACATGTTCACCAAGGAAGTTGTCATGCATGTAAAAGCCTACCATGTAAATAAATTACACCCCAACGGTAAAGCACAATGGCTCAAAAAATCGGTCGTAAACACCGTGTTTTTTATGTCTTTTTTACTTCTCGTTCATGTTGCCGTGTTGCAGGTCTTTCCAACATTGAAGTTTACCATTGAATGGTGGAGGTTTTGGACGTATGAAGACTTAGGCATCCAACAAGGATATGTTTTGCTACCTCTCTTGGCAGTTTCAGGCTACATGCAGTTTAAACAGTCATTTGTACTGCCAAATATGGCAGCGAAACTTACCATGAGTGAACTTTGGAGTCCGCAAATTAAACTAAATGTATGGCGCGTGCTCGCTGCCTCAACTTGGATAGGCGTGGCTCGATTCATTTATCTTAATGAGTCGGTTTGGATAGGTTTTATTTTAGTCGTTATGGCTCTATATCAATGGTTTATCTTATTTCGACAACCTCGTTAACCCCGATTTCGCGTTTTTTTCAACCAATTTGGCAACAAGAAGGATCCGATAATTAGGTAGGGAAAGTACGACAACATTCGCCAAACCAACGCAATAAATGCAATCAATACCAGTGACGAGCCGAAGTCGCCCATAAGCGAAGTGAAAGCGTACTCAGCAACCCCACTTCCCCCTGGCGTGGGACTCACACGCATGGTTAACCACAACACGAGTTGCTTGCTGAAAATGGAGAGATGATCACTTACATTCACAGGAACAAACGCATGAATCAGTACGTTAATAACTACATACCTTGACAACCAACTTGCGCTTGTATAGATAAAAGCAGTCATCCAAAACCTAAAGCGTTCTTTTTTCAATACGATAGCCGCTTGCATACTTTCCTCACCTATTTTTTCCAGTTTTTCCTTCCAGCGACTTAACCATTTGATCTTAGCGAATCCGTGGAATACAGCTTTTCCAAAGGAAGGACGCACGAATAAGAGTAAAAAGAAAAAAACCGCAACACAGGTAAAGAGGGCATAAGCAAACCAAAAAACACCCTCTACCGCCGGTGATATAAGTCCAGAAGGCACCAATTCTGCTTGTTGAAAGCCCAACACAACGACTGGCACAATTAGAACAAAAAATAAATTATCTAGAAATGTGGTACTAAACACAACGGCTGTTGCTTTACCCATAGGAATCTTTTCACGGTTTAAAATAAACACGGCAACAGCGGATCCACTTATAACACCTGGAGCAAGTGCCGAAGCAAACTCCCACAATATTATGGAGTTGAATGCTGAGCGCCAGCTTAATTTATGGTGTGTTAACTGCCTTATGCGGAGGATATAAAAGAGATCACGTGCCATTACAGCCAAAACGGCTACAAAAAGCCAACCAACTAAGTGAGTGTTCCAGTCAATCGATTGAAGCGCGTCTTGAGTGCTTTTAATCCGAAAATTACCTCCTTGCTTTTCACGAAAAAGATCCCCTGAAGACTGCACCTTTCCGTCTTTATTGCTATCAATCCATTCGTGTGTGCCAGTTCCAGCTGCAACTTCAACATAGGTTGATTCATTCCAAGCTGAATAAATAATAAAAAGAGAGGCAATCAGGCCTATACCAATTCCAACCCAAATTTTCCAACGACTAAACGATTGACTCAGTTCCTTTTCAGCTGACCGCTTCATGGTGTGGCAACTAAATCAACTTCCACATCCCAGTTGCCGCGAATTCGAATGGGATTGGTAAAGTAACGAACCGTTTCGGGTTGAAGGCGCAAAACAACATCGCCAGTGTCCCATGAGTCATTTTCATTTTCATCATCTATGGCTCGAATGGTATATTCACCCGGATCCAGAAAATCAATGCGTAGTTCACCGCTCACATTATTCACCATTTCACGGACGATCTTGTTTTCCTTGAGTAATTCAAATTTTGTGTAAGCAGGAAAGCCACTTGTTTTAACGAGAAGATTTCCATATTCTCGGGCAATTTTAAGGGGGATAGTATAGCTAACGGAATCATTTATTGTTCCCGCTTCTCCTTTAAATGCAGCCTGTCCGAATTGCCACTTAATTGATTTTTTTCCTGAACGGTCTAGTGTAAAGACAACCGTATCTTTCCTAAAGGAAAAAGTGAATGGAATGCTATTTTTTGTTGTTATGTCGATACATTTAATTGCGTTTGTATCGATCGATTGAATCAAATCGGTTACTTGAAAAGCCAATTTTTCATGCGGACCCACACCAGTAGTCATTGCTAATGGTTTCACTTTGAGTTTGGCTAACTTTTCTTTTTCAGTTACGCGTAAGGTAAGCGTATCTTGCCATTCAGTTGCCGCGGCACTAATTTCCAGTTCGCTTTCACCTGAAACAGGATAGAACAATTGGATACTGTCTTTTTTAATGAGTGTGCGTTTATCTTCAGAAATGGCTTTGCCATTAACGGAGAACGAAACGTTTTCTAATGGAACAGTTGACCCAACAAGAACACTTCCTGGTGAATTAAACTTTGCATTTCGCAGTTGCGGTTTTTGTTGCGGTTCAAATAGGCGTAATGGAATACTGTCAACAGCGGAACTATCTAATTGGAGCGGTTCATTTCGGAATGCCAACCGCTCACTAGCTTGGCGTTTTCCATCACTGTTTTTATCCTCAAATGCAAAAACTGTGTATACCCCCGATTTTAAGTAATTGAAAGTAAACGCACCATCTGCCTGTGTTTTAGTAAAATAAATAGGTTCAAGCGAATCAACAGAAGTGAAAAGGCCTACCATTAGGTCCTTTTCCGGCTTATTTGTAAATCCGTTGTTCACCTTTCCTGTAAAACTCAACGAATCAACTACAGCTCCAGTAGAAAACACAACCTGAAGCAATGAATCGTTACCCTCTGCAACGTCTTTAATCGTTCCGTTCAAGGAAATAACGTAAGTGGTATTTGGCTCAAGGTTTTCTTCCCAATTAATGACTAGTGTTTTTTTAGAAATCCGCGCCTTTAAATTTGCGTGTTTTGGAACAATGGTCATTGTTTGTTGAGGACTGTTCAACTGAACGAATTCATTAAACGTTAAACGAACTTCTTTACCTGAAAAGAACGTTGTTCCGTTTGGTGGTGTTGAAGCGGATTCAACCGGTTTGGGTGCCGTTTTGTCCTGTTCACCTCCGGAGATTTGTCCAACTTGCGCACAGCCGACCAGCAAGATCGCTGCAAACCATCCGATTACCAGTTTACACCAATCCATTCACACAAGTTGCTTAAGTAGTGATTATCTGTTTCATCGAAAGTGTTCAGTTCATCACTATCCACATCCAAAACGCCAACGACTTTTCCTTGATGAAAAACAGGTACCACAATTTCACTTTTCGAAAGCGAGCTGCAGGCAATATGACCAGGAAATGCCTCTACATCAGGCACGACGATCGGTGATTCATTCGCCCAAGACTTTCCACAAACGCCTTTGTTGTAGGCAATACGTGTACAAGCAACTGGACCTTGAAAAGGACCGAGTATAAGTTGATCGTCTTTTACCAAATAAAACCCAATCCAAAAAAAACCGAAAGCTTCTTTTAATGCAGCGCAGCAGTTGGCCAGATTTGCAATTCGATCGGTTTCTCCCTCCATTAATGCAATCGCTTGAGGGAGCAGAGATTTGTAGCGTTCCTCTTTTGTTCCTGAAATGAGTGTAAGGTTTTCTGCCATGTCGCTATATTCTAGCAAAATTGCTTTTTTTAAATGGATTCTGCAATTATTTTCGTTAACTTCAGTTTACCAAACCTAGAAGTTTATGTTAGAAAAAGTACCTTTTGAAAAAACCCTTTTCCTTGACATCGAAACCGTGCCGCAGACGTACGAATATATTGATGTAGACCCTAAAACACGTGAACTCTTTGAAGCGAAAACCCGCTTTTTACATGATGAGAACCGAAGCTATGAACAACTTTATTCAGAGCGTGCAGGAATTCTTGCCGAATTTGGAAAAATTGTCTGTATTTCTGTTGGGTATGTTCATGAAACTCATCAAGGAAAACAAATTCGTTTAAAGTCCTTTTACCACGATGATGAGGAAACATTATTGAAACAATTCAAGCAGCTATTAGAGGATCGCTACAACTCACCCTACCACATTTTAGTTGGACACAATGCCAAAGAATTTGATTTTCCATACATCTGCAGGAGAATGCTGATTAACGGAATAAGCTTACCTGCCATCTTAGATATTGCGGGTAAAAAACCATGGGAGATTAGCCATTTAGACACACTTGAATTGTGGAAATTTGGAGATTATAAGGCTTATACCTCATTAGCTTTATTGTGCCATGTGTTCAATATTCCAACGCCAAAAGACGATATAAGTGGAGCAGATGTCGCCCGCGTTTATTATGAGGATAAACAACTTGAGCGAATTAAGAATTACTGCGAAAAGGATGTCGTTGCGCTCATACAGCTTTTCTTGCGCATGCGTGGAGATCATTTAGTTGATGAAGGAGAGATTCATTTTTCTTGATACGCTCATTCGCTTCTGTGGAATACAAATCACAAAGGTGTTCGATGGCTGTATTGATCGCTTCAAGTCCAATTACCAGTGCTGAAATCAGAAAAACCACGACCCATTCCATCGAGGAAATCCCGAAAAATAAGCCTAGTGCAAGGACACTAATGAATGCCACAACATGAATTTGAAAGTTGCGCTCGTGCCGAATCAACTGCAAAAGCCCATTCAGCGCAAAGCCCAAATTTCAAGAAACGTGTATCAGCGAACGATGAATTTCCCCGAACCGATCAGTGCCCCCGAACTGGTTAAGTTGTAGAGGTAAGTTCCGCTTGTGAGTGTACTTAGGTCGAGTGCCTGTGCATGTTCTCCTTGGGATTTTTGTCCGATGCTTTCGTGGTGTACCCTGCGTCCCTGAAGATCAGTAAATACGAGTTGGACATCACCCGGAAAGAACAAGGTGAATCCGAGGTAGGCTTGGTCTGTAGCGGGATTTGGCCAAATTTTATGGTACTCTGGAACAAATTCTTGCTGCTCAACTGCTGCGTCACAGTTGCCCGGTATGTTGGCATCCATCCATGCTGAACGTTGCTGAATGTACGTTTTAAGGAAATTGACATCTTCCTGGTAGGTATTTCCAACAAAACCATTCCAATTGACATATACTCCAATGATTGGCCATTTTTGGAAATTTCGAATGCGCGCGTCAGTGAGCATTGTCGCCACTGAATTAATGAAGTAATTCACGCTATCGGTATGCAAAGGTCCTTGACGGAGTGTCTCCCAGCGGCAGCGTAATCCATTGCGGTAGGCTTGAGAATCCAAGAGGCGTTTCCACCAGAAAGGAATTGCTGTGGTGAAATTACACACCAAGTCAAAGTCATATTGCCAGCCGGTGGTTGTGTTGGCGCCACAGTAGTCGGCATTGCCATACGATAGGTTAAAGTCCCACATCGGACCAGCCACCATGCGACCGTTCCATGCGCCATCGTTTCTATGCTTGTGCATGAAGGAGCTCGAACGATAGCCATCGACCGTGCGACCAAGTTCTTGTAGAATAAAGAAATCGTAGAAGGATATTGGTTCTAGTATCCCTTGCCACCCTTGAATCGGATCATCGAGGTTAGGTCCGTGAATACGGTCTTCAAATATTCCCACAAAATTCTCCATGTATGACGATTGAATGGGGTTCATATCAATATATTCTGGGTCATGAAATTGAAAAATAACCTCCGAGTTGTAATGTGAAGGCCATGTGTAATCCACTTGTCCCGTCAGCTTATCTACTTTTACAATGTATCCACCGGTGAGGGAATCACCCGCCAAATCATCCGCGTCCAAACGGGCAACATCTACTCGGTTATTGTCTCGTTTAATGCGCTCTATGAGGATATATAGTCCTTGGTATTGACCGTCCAAAAGCAACTCGCAGTAACGCCAGTTTGAGGCATAGTGTCCAAAAGATTGTGCTAGATGGAAAGTCAACACATCGCGGATGAGCGTTTTGTCGGGGTATGGTCCGTACAAAATCCAGTCATTTTCAATAGGTAGCCCCATCAATGGAACATTAAAATTATTGCCTAACGCATCTTGCGTTTCGAAACTGTAGCTTTTCTTTGGGTACTGCTGTGATGTTGATCCACGGATCTCAATAGAAATCTTCCCGTTGTAACCGTTGTAAGGATTCGTCACTGAGTTGATCGCTCCTGAACCATTGTCGATAACCCCCATGTCACATACCGTCCGCGTCACATCATTTATGGCTTGACCAATCGGCGTAGTGATTACAACGATAGGTAAGTTGGAGGTGGTAAGGGTTTGAGCATCTGAAACTTGTGCAAAGCAGAAAATACCGAAAGCGAGCAGAAACAACAATTTCATCTGTACCAAAATTTAAGGATGTTGAAATTACAAAAAAGAAAAAAGGGATAGCTAATGGCTATCCCTACTATTTTTCTTTAAATCGTCTTATTGAATAAAAACAGTTTCTTCTGAAATAGTTTCTTGTTCAACTTTGATAATTCCTTGTCCAACGGCACCGTCTTTGGATGCTTCAATATTTAATACAGCTACACCAGCTTGTCCAAGTTGGTATACATCATTGAAATTAAAACGTGCCTCACCTGAAATATTTGTTGTTAACGTATCGTAAAGTACCACATTAGCAGGTTGATTTATCGTTGATTCACCATACAAAACAACTTCAGCACCTGCAACAGGCATGTTGTCAATGTCTAATACGGTAATTACAGCAATAGTATCCTTTTTTTTGCGGCATCCGCTGAATATACCAACGAATAGTACGGCGCTTAAAAGAAGTAAAACAGAAGTAGATCTTTTCATAGTTAATTCATTAAAAATACAGTTTCAACAGTAGTGATGTGTGCTCTGCAACGAACATAAGCCTCTCCTTCTTTACTGTCTTTCGATACCAAGACATCAAAATAGCCGGTAGAATTTTCTTCTCCAGCTGATGTAAAGTACTCATCCATATTTGCTTCAACGAAACCAGAAGCATTTGTGATTAAGGTATCAACGTAAGGAAGTGTTGGCGGATTAGAATCCACATCTCCGATGATCACAACCTGTGCACCAGGTAGAAGCGCATTACTGGATGAACGAACAAAAATCTTTAAAATAGAAGGATCTTCGTTTTTACAACCACTCAATAAACCTAGGCTCAGAACCAATGTGCTGAACAGTGCAATTCTTACAACAGAGTTTTTCATAGCTTTTAACATGCTGACCAAAGATAGTTTATTTTGTAATGGTTCGGCAAAACAACTACTCATTATTTCGTACATTCGCGTTGCAATAGAGCCAATTACAGGCTGTTTAAACAAAAAAACCGATCGAAAAGTTACATTTTAGATCACTTTTATTCTTTCTGACCATTCTGTATTGTGATTATGATTGACAAAATCAAACAGCTAAAAGATGAAATCCAACAGGTTGAATTAACGTCACCAGATGGATTAGAGCGTTTTCGTATTCAATACCTCGGATCAAAAGGAACTGTAAAATCGCTTTTTCAAGAACTCAAATCGGTACCTAACGAACAAAAAAGAGAGGTTGGCGCGTTAATGAACGAATTGCGTACGTTAGCAGAAGAGCGATTACAAACCGCTAAAGAACAACTTGCCACACAAACTCAACAGGGAGATCAATTGGACTTGACAAGACCTGGTGGTCCCGAGTCTGTAGGTGCACGCCATCCATTGTCCCTTGTGCGCTCAGAAATAATTGAATTGTTCGAACGCATTGGGTTTTCGGTTTCTGAGGGACCTGAAATTGAGGACGACTGGCACAACTTCTCTGCGCTCAATTTTCCACCTGAGCACCCGGCTCGAGACATGCAAGACACGTTCTTTATCGAAAAGGGAGAAAAGGAAATGGCACTGCGTACGCACACGAGTTCTGTGCAAGTGCGTGTAATGGAATCATCGACTCCGCCTATACGAACGATTTCACCAGGAAGAGTATATAGAAACGAAGCCATTTCAGCTCGAGCTCATTGTTTTTTTCACCAGGTAGAAGGATTGTACATTGATAAAAACGTATCATTCGCTGACTTAAAGCAAACGTTATTGTACTTCGCAAAGGAGATGTTCGGTGAAAAGGCACAAATTCGCCTTCGTCCTTCTTATTTTCCATTTACCGAACCAAGCGCCGAAGTGGATGTTTCATGTTCCATCTGCAATGCAAAAGGCTGCAATGTCTGTAAGTACTCTGGTTGGTTGGAAATTTTAGGTTGCGGAATGGTGGATCCAAATGTTCTTGATGCCTGCGGTATAGACTCTAAAATATATACAGGTTTTGCTTTTGGAATGGGAATAGAACGCATCGCACAATTGAAATATAAGGTGAACGATTTGCGCTTATACTCTGAAAATGACGTGCGGTTTTTAAAGCAATTTACTCCTGGGATATAAGGCATTATGGGACTTTTTTCACGTAACCAAACAGGTTCCTCATTTGATTGGACTCCTCTAACTTCAGAGGACGAAGTTGATGTAGCCATTGAAAAATCAGCAGAACAGCCGGTTCTTTTGTTTAAACACAGCACACGTTGCAGTATATCTTCTATGGCGCTTTCCCGTTTTGAAAAACAATGGGACGCTAATTTAGATTGTACGTGTTATTTCTTGGATCTTATAGCCTTTCGACAAGTTTCCAATTACATTTCGGATAGAACAGCGGTTGTGCATCAATCGCCGCAGTGCATACTTCTTTGGAAAGGAAAGGTCATTTATGACGCATCACACAACGGAATTGATGCTGTTGAAATTGCTTCACTTTTGAATAATATTGCTACAAATGAATAGAAAAATTATAATTGGCGTGCTTATACTAGCGGCTGTTGCATTCATTGTTACTCCGCTATTGAAGAATAATTCAGGGGAAGATGATGAAAAATTACCCGCTGTATTCACGTTCGAATCCAATTTAGCAACGAAATGGGATGAGCGAGTTGACATAGAAATAGCCATCCAATCAGAGGACATTAAGACCTTAGAGTTGATTTACAACGATAGTGTGTTTCACTCGTGGTCAGCACCTAAGGGTAAATTAACAGTTCAATTCAACGCCGGGTATTTTGGATTAGGAACACGAACAATGGAACTGAAATCAACACTTTCCGATGGTACTGTTAAAACGGATAGCCGAATGGTTCGTGTACTTTCTGATGTCGTTCCTGAAATTTGGATCGCGAAGCGAATGAACGAATACCCGCATTTGACGACTAGCTTTACTCAAGGTCTTGAGTTTAATGATGGTCAGCTTTATGAAGGTACCGGACAAAAAGGACAAAGTGTTGTGGCTAAAGTTAATCTGCAATCCGGGCAACATCAGCAGTCAATGGGGTTGGATGGAAACTACTTTGGAGAAGGGATAACCGTTTTTGGAAACAACGTATATCAACTGACTTGGCAAGAGCAGAAGTGCTTTGTGTACAATAAACAAACCCTCCAAATGGAAAAAGAGTTTTCATACACTGGTGAAGGCTGGGGGCTTTGCAACGATGGAAAATCGCTTGTTATGTCGAACGGTACAGAGCGACTTACGTTTCGTAATCCAAAAACATTTGAAGTGGAGCGCGCGATAGAAGTGTACACGCATCAAGGACCCGTGACCAGTTTAAACGAATTGGAGTTTGTAGATGGATTGATTTATGCGAACGTCTGGATGACAAACAAAGTGGCCGTGATTAATCCAATTAATGGCAAAGTGTTAGCCGAGATTGATGCAACAGACTTGGTTTTAGAAGGAAAACAAGGAGGAGATGTCTTGAATGGAATAGCATACAATGCAAAGACAAAAAAATGGTACATGACCGGTAAAAATTGGCCTAAATTATTTGAGGTGTTTTTCCAAAAATCGGCAGCATAAGTCATGCGTTTTAAATTGGTCATCACTTGTCTTCTAGCACAGACTTTTGTGTTCAGTCAAGATTACGTCTCGTGGCGAGTTGGCAACAGTAATGGTCTAGCTGTGCAGCCATCAGGAGGAGTATGTTTGATGGGAGGAGCCACAGAAAATGATGACGCGATGCGCTGGTTTCTGCAGCGCGCAAATGGAGGAGACGTTTTAGTATTGCGCGCGAGTGGTCAAGACGGGTATAACCCTTATTTTTATAATGATCTTGGTGTTACACTCAACGCCGTTGAAACCATTCGATTCAATAACTCCACCGCATCCAATAATTCCTATATTCATCAACGGATTTCAGAAGCTGATGCCATTTGGTTTGCCGGTGGTGATCAGTGGAATTACGTGTCGTACTGGAGAAACACTTCAATTGACAGTTTGATAAACCTCGCTATTCAAGAGCGGAACATTGTCATTGGAGGGACGAGTGCAGGAATGGCGATTCTTGGAGAATATTATTTTTCGGCACAAGCGGGTACAATAACTTCTTCAGCGGCATTGTCTAATCCAACGCTGTCCGTAAACAGTGTGTCGCTAAGTCCTTTTTTATCGGTTCCCTTTTTAGGTCAAACGATAACCGATACGCACTACGACAATCCGGACAGAAAAGGTCGCCACATTGTTTTTCTGGCAAATGCGTATGCTCAAGAACCGCAATATGTGAAGGGAATCGCTTGTGATGAATATACAGCAGTTTGCATTGATGCAACGGGTTGGGCTAGAGTCTTTGGTGATTTCCCTTCCTATGATGACAATGCGTATTTTTTACAAATGAATTGTGCGCTTTCGGAGGGTTCACCTGAAACGTATTCTTCAAACGAACCACTAACTTGGGACCGCAATCAACAGGCTATTCAAGTATATAGCTTAAAAGGTACACAGTCAGGTCAAAATGGATTTAATGTTTCGAATTGGTCTGAAGGTAATGGTGGTGAATGGTCGTTTTGGAGTGTGAATTCAGGTAGCCTCAACCAAAATACAGCAACTGAACCAGCATGTGTTTCACAGATTGATGAATTGGACGTCGATCTTCAACTCTACCCAAATCCCACAACAGGGGAGTTATATATTTCCGCTTCAGTGCCTGTTAATAAGGTGTGCTTTTTTAATACCCTAGGAAAAGAATTTTTTCCAACGATCACCCAGTTGAATTTATTTGAGCTGAAGAACTTTCCACCGGGAGTTTACATATGCAAAATGGAAATTTCAGGTAAATCAATTACCAAAAAAATTGTAGTCCAGTAATCTAATCCTCTTTACCAGGTTCAAATGGTGTAAACGGATCAAATCGATTCATTGTATTTACCTCCTTTAATTTGCCGTTCTCCACCCTGATTACCCTGCCAGGAAATTTTTCTACCATCGTCATGTCATGAGTAGCCATAAGAACAGCTGACTTTTCTTCTTTAGCCACGGCAAGTAGGAGCCGCATAATTTCCTCAGACGTTTCAGGATCCAGATTTCCCGTGGGCTCATCTGCTAAAATCAATGCCGGTTTGTTTAATAAGGCACGCGCAATGGACACACGCTGTTGTTCTCCTCCGGAAAGCGTATGTGGCATGTTTTTCATTTTTTGTTCAACCCCTACTAGTTGCAACACCCCTTTTGTTCGCTGTTGCATCAGCACCTTGTCTGTCCAGCCAGTGGCCTCGAGAACAAACAGCATGTTTTGCTCAATCGTTCTATCCATCAGCAATTGAAAGTCTTGAAAAACAATACCAATTTTTCTTCGAAGTAGTGGAACATCTCTTCTCCCAAGTTTTCGCAGATCAAATCCAGCCACCTGACCAGTTCCTTCTTTCAAGGGCAATTCCCCGTAGATCAATTTTAACAAGCTGCTTTTCCCGCTACCCGTCCGACCGATGAGGTAAACAAATTCATTATCTCCTAATGCGAATTGAATGTCATCAAGCACTATTGCTTGTTGTTGAAGTACTTTGGCATTATTGATTTCGATAACCATAGGTATAAGAATGGAAAATTATGCCTTAAAGGTCTGCATTTAGTATGGTGGACAGTGTTAGATCATAAAAATAATCTTAACAGAATTACGTTTAAAACTTTTGAGTTTCTACAAAGGTCAGGCGCTGCGTCAGCGTAATTTTAACCGATTAAATACATGTGATGATGAAGAGCTGTTTTCTCACCCTTATTGGGATACTGTTGACTTTCACCAGTTTTTCCCAAACCACTGAGAAGTACAATAGTGAATACGCGAATTTTTACCGTGCAGAGGAATTGTTTCAAAAAGAACAATTTGCTGCTGCGAGAATAGAATTTAGCGAGTTTATTAAACACTTTCGCGGCAACCTGAACGATCCACAGCTTATCAAAGCCTATTATTACGAGGGGATTTCGGCACTAGAGCTGTTCAATAACGACGCCATTCCACTTTTAGAAGACTTCAACCTACGTTACCCAGAAAGCATTTAC
>JBILNH010000028.1:0-19983 GCA_044375095.1 Crocinitomicaceae bacterium | reverse complement strand
ACTAATTGAGATTCATTTCCACGTTCAAGGAGTTTGTTTAATTCTTCCGAAGTAATTTGCCCGAATATGTTTAGTGGAAAAAAGTAGAGAAGAAATATTAATTTAATGTTTTTCATCGCTTTAACTTGTGTTGAAAATTGCATTTTTTAAAACTTATTAATTTTGTAGATCAAGGTTACGAAAAGTCAACAAATCTTGCAATCATTTAAGGCTAAATTATTGTTATTTAAACAATAAAAGCCTCAACAGAGGCTTTTATTGAGAAATTACAATTCTCTATTTGGGTCAAACTGCTCGAGGTAGTCCGCTACTCTTCTTACAAATTGACCTCCCAATGATCCATCAACAACCCTGTGATCGTATGAATGAGACAAATACATTTTGTGGCGAATACCGATAAAGTCACCATCAGGTGTTTCAATTACAGCGGGAACTTTACGTATTGCACCAAGCGCTAAAATAGCTACTTGAGGTTGGTTTATAATTGGTGTTCCCATGACATTGCCAAACGTTCCGACATTTGTGACAGTAAATGTCCCACCTTGAATATCTTCAGGTTTCAATTTATTATTTCTGGCGTTGTTTGCCATTTCATTTACTGATTTTGTCAAGCCAACTAAGTTCATTCGATCAGCATTCTTTATAACAGGTACGATAAGGTTTCCTGAAGGTAAGGCAGCTGCCATTCCAATGTTGATGTCCTTTCGCTTAATAATCGTAGTTCCATTAACGGAAATATTGATCATAGGGAAATCTTTTATCGCTTTTACGATCGCTTCAATGATAATTGGTGTGAATGTGATGTTCTCACCTTCGCGTTTTAAGAAATCTTTTTTAACCGAATTTCTCCAGTTAACAATTGCGGTCATATCAGCTTCGACATATGATGTTACGTGCGGAGAAACGTGTTTTGACATTACCATGTGCTCGGCAATGATTTTTCGCATGCGATCCATTTCGATGATTTCATCTCCTGGATTTGGCAATACGACTGGGCCTTTAATATGGGCAACTGAACTTGTTTCTACTGGTGTTGAAACGCTTGATGTAGCTGTTTTTGTAGCATTGATTTCATGAACCTTTGCAGGTTGAACATGACCAGTTGATCTATTTTGAACAAAATCAAGAATGTCTTTTTTTGTTACGCGACCTGCTTGACCACTCCCATTCAATTGCTCTAGTTCTTGCATGGATACGCCTTCTTTCTCTGCGATGCTGCGTACAAGAGGAGAATAGAATTTTCCAGATGGTCCATTTTTCTCTAGGTTAGTAGATACCGAATGATCAGATATGGTTGAACTAACTGGGGTTGAATCAGTTTTTATGTTTAAATCTTCTGCAATATCTTTTGCTGGAGCTGAAGTCTCAATAATCGAATCACCACCTGTCGAAAGAATAGCGATTACATCACCTACTTGAGCAACTTGATCTTTTTCAAAAAGTATTTGGATTAATGTCCCTGCAGCCTCAGACGGAAGTTCATTGTCCACCTTATCAGTTGCTACCTCCACAAGTGGCTCGTCCATTGCAACTTGATCCCCCACATTTTTCAACCAATTGGTAATGGTTGCTTCAGTAACACTTTCCCCCATTTTGGGTAACCTGATTTCTATCTGTGCCATAAATTATTGTTCAGTGATATTAAAAAATCGAGGCAAAAGTAACGAAAATTCAATTTATACGCTGAACTTACGCTGCTTTTATCTGTCCAATTTGTTGAAGTTCTTAAGAATAATTTCAACATCTTTCCATATTGTGTAATCCCTTGCATACAGCAGATTCATTTTATCTGCTCGCTCCATCGTCAAATCGTCGAATTCAATTCCTGGATAAAGAATTCCCTTTTTTATTTTGGGAAGAACATCTGGTTGCGGTTTTTCATGGATTTGTGCATAACCAACCCAAGATTTAAATCCGATTAAGACTAAAAATACATTCGTAAAAAACCGTTTTTTATCCTTCATGAACCAAACAATAAACCATGATAACAGGAGTAATAAAAACGAAAAAGTTATGTCAAACGATCGTTTTACTCTTCTTTTTTCAGCCTTATTTATTGTGTTGATTTCCATCACGTATAAATCGCCTGCGGAGTCAATTGAGTTGCTGCCAATAAGAGAAAAACTGTCGGGTTGTGCAATTTTAAAATCAATTCTGGTTGAATTAATTTTAGTCATCCAGTCAATAATTTGATGGGCTGTTGTGTCCTTGGCACAAAAGACAATTTCGTCAATGGAATGAATAAATACCACTTGATCCAATTGATCAATCGTTCCAATGGCACTTGACTGAGATTCATGCGCAGTTCCAACAAAAAACACTTCTCCAAAATCAGTGTAAGACGCTTTCAAAATAGATTCTACACGATGGCATTCCTTCTCAGATCCAACTATGGCAAATTTCTTTTTTTTCACTTTCGCCAAACTGTACTTTCCACCTACCAGGAAATGCAATAAGGAACGACTAACAATGTAATATCCAACCAAAGAAAGCGTGCCAGTGAAAATGAATAAGCGTGAAAATTGCCATGCATTTGGGAAAAGTGCATACAATACGAGTATAATCAATGTCCCGAAAAATGTTCCTTTTAATACATTCAATATCCGAAAAGGAAAGTCATAAGTTCCTGAAAATAAGTTTCCTAAAAACCAAATCCCTGCATATAGAGGGAACATCCATTGTATCAACTTGTCCGGAAATAATATGCTCTCCTTTGCCCATAATTCCTTCAATCCGTAGAGCATTAATAAGGTAAGAGACAAATCAACGGCCATAAGAAACGATTTTTTGACAAATCGGTAAAGAATGGCAATGGAGGCCCGAAAATAAATGGCCAAATTGATTAAAAATGAGAACAGTTTTGCATTCGATTGCGAAAAATGCTTTTCAGCAAAAATGACCATTGCTCGGTAGAATACGAACACATAATTGACAGAACTTTTCTTCGTGCTTTCTCCCTTGTAATGAATAATTCGGGTATCTGCGAAATAATAATTTTTAAATCCTCCCAATTGTATTCGATAGGACAAGTCAATGTCCTCACCGTACATGAAAAATGTTTCATCTAAAAGTCCAACTTTTTCTAGAGCCTCAGATCTCATCAGCATGAATGCACCACTCAATATATCGATTTCACTTGTGGTGAATTCATTTATATGTCCAGCATGGTATTGTCCGAACCTGCTGGACTTTGGGAAAAGTTTGGCTAATCCAAAAATTTTGTAAAATGCCACAGCAGGTGTAGGTAAACCTCGTTTCGATTCAGGTAAAAAATTGCCTTTACCATCCAACATTCGTACACCTAATCCACCAGCATCTGGATGTTCATCCATAAAAGTGATGACCTTTTCTAGCGTGTCTTCTTCAATGACAGTGTCTGGATTTAAAAGTAAAATGTACTTTGAAGATGAGGCTTCAATTGCTTGATTGTTGGCTTTAGAAAATCCGCGGTTATCCTTATTGGCAATGAGTTTTACGTCAGGGAACTTTTGCCTCACCATGTCAACAGAGCCATCAATCGAATTATTGTCTACAACGAAAATTTCTGCATTCAGACGTTGCGTAGCTTTCCGGACAGAGTTCAAACATTGCTCAAGAAAGAATTCTACATTGTAATTGACAATGATAATTGAAATGGTATGGTTGAAGGTGTTGGTCACTTAATGTATAGCAATACAAGAAATTTCAATAGGCACATTTAACGGAAGTTTTGCTACTTGGACAGTCTCACGGGCCGGGGGTACAGCATCGAAGTAACGTGCATAAATTTCATTCACTTTAGCAAAATCGGTTAAATCCGTTAAAAAAATCGAACATTTCACAATGTTGTCAAAAGTCATTCCTGCTTCATTAAGTAAGGCTCCAATGTTGCTTAATACCTGTTCCGTTGCTAATTCAATAGACGCAATGGCCAATTCGCCAGTCGCCGGATTCAGCGGTATTTGCCCACTTACATAAAGTGTGTCGTTTTTCAATATCGCCTGACTGTATGGGCCGATTGGTGCAGGTGCATTCGGTATGGTAATCGCTTTCTTCATAAATATCAGGTGTTTTTTGATTCTATTGTTTCAAGCCTTAATTTCCTAACTTTGCACAAGTTTAGCAATTTTACTATGAATCCAGTGAAGGTAGCAGTAATTGATTTTCATGATTCATTTACATTTAACCTTGTCCATTACCTTGAAGAGGCCGGGGCTGAAGTAATCGTAATGAAAGATGGTAGTGTTTCAAATAAGCAATTACGAGATGTTGACCGAATTATTTTATCACCTGGACCGGGGTTACCAGCTCAAAAAATAAATCTCTTGTCTGTTATAGATGATTTTCATGCAAGTAAGCCAATACTAGGTGTTTGTTTAGGTATGCAGGGAATTGCAGCGTATTTTGGGAATAAATTGTACAATTTGGATACGGTAATTCATGGCCAATCTTCTGAAATGGTCGTTAATTCTAATTCGCCACTTTTTCGTGGCTTGCCTGCAGCATTTCAAGTTGCGCGCTACCATAGTTGGGCGGTTACGGTTTCAGACGATTCCGATTTAAAAGTAGATGGAGTAACTGATGAGGGGTTTGTTATGTCATTTTACCACAAAAAATACCCTGTTTATGGTGTTCAATTTCATCCAGAGTCTATTTTAACCGAACACGGAAAAGATATAATTGTTAATTTTTTGAAGAATCAATAGCCTTTAAACCATTTTATATTATGAAAACAGCATTCACATGTTTTTTTACACTTTTCACGATGGCCTCAATTGCCCAGTCTTGCGTGGGGAAATGGATAACTGTAGATGACGAAACAGGTAAGAAAAAGTCAATTGTTGAATTTTACAAAAAGGATGAAAAACTGTACGGAAAAATAACTTACATGTATCCTCAATCCGGACAAGACCCGAATGCAAAATGTACAAAATGTACCGGAGATAGAAAAAATCAACCAGTATTAGGGATGCAAATTGTAAGGGGAATGAAATGGAACGGCTCCGAATGGGATGAAGGCACTATACTCGATCCAGAAAACGGGAAGATCTATTCTGCAAAAATATGGCTTGACCCTGAAAATAAAGACCGATTGAACATGAGGGGTTACTTAGGACCGATTTACCGCACCCAGCGTTGGATTAGAGTAGAGCCGTAGTTCGATAGTAGGATCGAACAAAACGCATATGCATGTGTTGATTCAGTTTACATTTGATTAAATGAGAACACTTCTATTTATATTTCTTTCCACACCGACATCATTGATTTTTGCTCAAAATGCTAAAGTTTCAGGTAAGGTATTTAATGCGTCGAACAACGATCCTGTATTTTTTGCAAAGGTTGTATTAGTTGAAGGGGGTAAAGGTGCAACAACGGATGATAAAGGCCTGTTCGTAATAGAAGGTTTGAAACCGGGTATTTACTCCTTTAAAGCTTCAGCTCCTGGATTTACGGATGTTGTGCTCAATGAAATTACTGTAACTAATGTTCGGACAGAAGAATTATTATTTGCTTTAGAGCCAATAGTTGTAGAACAAAAAGAAGTTTTAGTCAAAGCGAAACCTTTTGTACGTCGAAGTGAATCACCTGTTTCACTTCGAACGTTAAATGCTACAGAAATTGAAAGGCAACCAGGAGCAGGAAGGGATGTAAGTAAAGTGCTTCAAGCGTTGCCAGGAGTTGCAGTAAGAGCAACCTTCAGAAACGACATTATCATTCGAGGAGGTGCTCCCGGTGAAAATAAATTTTATCTGGACGGAATTGAGGTTCCAAATATTAATCACTTTGCGACACAAGGCAGTAGTGGCGGTCCGGTTGGTCTGTTAAATGTCAATTTTATCCGTGAAGTCGATTTTTATTCCGGCGCTTTTCCAGCTAATCGGGCAAACGGATTGAGTTCGGTGATCGCCTTTAAACAGAAGGATGGAAACAAAGAAGGTTTAATTACCAATTTCGCACTTGGATCGAGTGATATCGCCTTAACGTTCGATGGTCCAATTGGTAAAAAGGTGGATTTCATCTTTTCAGCTCGACGTTCCTACTTACAATTGCTTTTTGCAGCGTTGAAGTTGCCTTTTTTACCGACGTACAATGACGCACAGTTCAAGATTAATTATGCCATTAACGACAAGAATAAAATTTCATTCATCGGACTTGGAGCCTTAGATGACTTCATGCTGAATACGAAAGTAAACGATGACGTGACTGACCCAGAAACCATAGAAAGAAACCAATATATTCTTGGAAATATTGCGACACAAGACCAATGGAACTATACGTTCGGAGTGAACTGGACGCATTTTAGTAAGCGTTCGATACAAAACGTCATTGTAAGTAGAAACATGCTCAAAAACATTGCAACGAGGTATGAGGACAATATAGAGGTTCCAGAAAATCGCATTTTTGATTATTCCTCTTTTGAAGCGGAGAACAAAATCAGGTTTGAACATCAAGTAAATCGCAACGGTTGGAAGTGGATGATTGGGGCAGGGTATGAGTACGCGAGGTATTTCAACTCAACCTATAACCGAACAGCTATTCAAGGTCAGTTAGTTACGATCGACTTCTCATCTAACCTTTACCTCAGTAAAGGCGCAATTTTTAGTCAGTTGTCCAAAGGCTTTTTTAGTGAGCGGTTAATGACTTCAGTTGGTATTCGAACAGATGTGAGTAATTATTCCAATGCCATGATGAATCCGTTGGATCAACTTTCTCCAATGCTTTCACTCTCCTATAGGATGACTGAGAATTTTTCTATAAACGCAAATGTTGGGCGTTTTCACCAGCTGCCGGCATATACCATTTTGGGTTATAGAGACGCGTCAAATGAACTAGCTAATAAGAACAATGAAGTCAAATATATTCGAGCAGATCACTATGTAGCAGGACTTGAATACTTGACAGACTGGAATGCACGTTTTACGGTTGAAGGATTTTATAAGGAATATAGTCGTTATCCATTTTCTTTAAACGATTCCATATCTCTAGCGAATGTGGGGACGGATTTTGGTGTTGTTGGAAATGAGCCTGTCACTTCAACATCGGACGGAAGAAGTTATGGTGCTGAATTTTTGTACCAACAAAAAATGCTGAAAGGCTTTTATGGTATCGTAGCATATACCTACGTTACTTCCGAATTTGAAGGTAAAAATGGAGGGTATATACCAAGTTCATGGGATAGTAAACACATCGTTTCATTAACGGGTGGTAAACGATTTAAAAATGGATGGGAGATAGGCGTTCGATGGTTGTATTCTGGAGGTTCACCTTATACACCATACGATATAGCCACTTCGAGTTTGAAGGAAGTTTGGGATGTCAATGGTCGCGGTTTATTGGATTACAACCAACTAAATTCGGCTAGAGAAGCTAATTTTCATCAGTTGAATGTGCGAGTTGATAAGAAGATATTCTTGGATCGTTTCTCATTGAATTTCTATCTTGACGTTCAGAATGCGTATGGATACAAGACTAACGTCGCACCGCTGCTTTTGGTTGTCCGTGATGAAAACGGGGCCCCTGTAACAGACCCGAATGATCCTTCTCGCTACCAAACAAAACTTGTTGAAAACCCTTCGGGAATCGTTCAGCCAACACTTGGGATAATCATTGAATTTACGGCCAAAAAGAAAGCAGGAAATCAAACTAAATAAAAGCGAATTCAACTCTTCGGTTTCGTTGTTTGCCACTTTCAGTTGAATTTGAATCAATAGGTTGATTTTCACCCTTGAATTCGATTACAATACGAGATTGATCTACACCGCGTAATTTGAAAAATTCGATTATTGCGTTGGCTCTTTTTTCTGACAAGATATTGTTGTATTCGTTTGAACCATCTGCATCCGTATGCCCAGTTACCTTTATTCGAATATCACTGTGGCCATCGATTACTCGTGCAAGTTTGCTAAGGTATTCAGCGTATTTCTTGTCAATTGAGCTCGAGTCATATTCGAAATATATAGGTTGGAAAACAAAATTGTCGCGTTCTTTTTTTCTAATTTCAGGGGAAGGGTATCCTTTGTCAAGATCAAGGATAAATCGATCCCGCCAAAAATGAGTTTGCAACGGATCATTTTGCGATGAAAACGTGACGGATGATCTGAATAAAATGATGTTTCCGTTAATTGATCGGCAAGTAGGGCTGTTGTATGTTCCTGTTAAATAGCCACTTGAGTCATTGTAGTTAAGTGTTATATCAATTGGACACAAATTTTTATTCCCAATTTTCCATGATTTTTCAATTTTACCTTGAGTTAATTGAAGGCTATTCTTGTTTAGCGTTCCTTTTATAGATTTGACAACCATTTGCTCCGTTGAAAAATATTCCTCCCTGCATTTTCCGGTAATTGATTCGGTTGATTGATCTTTATTTTGGTCTATTCTAAGGTAAAATATTATGGATTTGTCTTTCTTCTGACCTGTCGGCAAAAGTACGCCCTGCCAGGTTCCATACAACCCCTTTTGAGCGAAGGAAATCACCCAAATTGCAGTGAAAAAAAGAAACAGGAAATATTTTTTCATACAGATGTATTCGTAAATTTCGTTAAAAAGTTCGGTTTGTGTGCGAGTTGAACATAATTGAATCACTTTTGTTTTATTAAAAAAGTCTTATGAAGTCAGTTGTTTTACCATTTATTTTACTACTCATGCTAGGAGTCAACGCGTGTGCCCAAGAGTCTATTCATCAATTTACTGTTAAAGACATTGACGGTAAGGATTTTCCATTAAGTCAACTTAAGGGGAAAAAAGTTATGGTTGTAAATACAGCATCAAAATGTGGACTTACCCCTCAATATGAGCAATTAGAACAAGTGTATAAAAAATACGGTGGCGATGATTTTGTGATAGTTGGATTCCCAGCGAATGACTTCATGTCTCAAGAACCAGGATCGAATGACGAGATTGCTTCGTTTTGTCAAAAGAATTATGGGGTAACCTTCCCAATGATGAGTAAGATTTCTGTGAAAGGAAAAGGCATGAATGAAGTCTACAAGTTCTTAACAACAAAGGCATTAAACGGATTAGAGGATAATGAAGTTAAATGGAACTTCCAGAAGTACCTCATTGACGAAGAAGGTCATCTTGTTAAGGTTATTGGACCTAGGACACTACCAGACGACAAAGAAATTATCGATTGGTTAACGAAATAAGAATCTCCCCCGTTAATATGTTGTTGATAAATTCGTGACTTCAATTTCGTTTAGTCATGGAATAAACCTTCTATTTTCCTTATTTTTGTTGGTCTTAATTGCAAATCGTTAATAACGAAATCAACATGAGTGAGGAAAAAAAAATGGATAATTATTCAGCCGATAATATTCAGGTTTTAGAAGGTTTAGAGGCGGTTAGAAAACGCCCTGCAATGTACATTGGAGATGTTGGACTAAAAGGTCTGCATCACTTGGTGTACGAGGTTGTGGATAATTCTATCGATGAAGCGTTAGCAGGTCATTGCGACACCATTCATGTGTGGATCAACGAGGACAATTCAATCACTGTTCGAGATAATGGGCGTGGTATTCCAACGGCCATGCATACCAAAGAGAAAAAGTCAGCACTCGAGGTGGTAATGACAGTTCTTCATGCCGGTGGAAAGTTTGACAAAGATACTTACAAGGTTTCCGGAGGTTTGCATGGTGTAGGGGTTTCTTGTGTGAATGCACTTTCAATACATTTGAAAGCAACGGTACGTCGCGATGGTCAAGTTTTTGAACAAGAATACAGCATCGGTAAACCGTTGTACGACGTTCGTGTGATTGGTGAATCAAACGAAACAGGTACTGAAGTACATTTCCTGCCAGATTCATCTATTTTCGAGTCGACAGAGTATAATTATGACACGCTTGCAGCGCGCATGCGTGAATTGGCCTTTTTGAATAAAGGAATTACCATTACACTTGCCGACAAGCGCTCGCTTGATGACAATGGAAATCCAAAGTCTCAAACATTCCATTCAGAAGGAGGATTGAAGGAATTTGCACAATACCTTGATCGTAACCGCGAGCCTTTGATTACCGATGTGATCTATTTTGAAGGAGAAAGAGAAGGTATTCCAGTTGAAGTTTCTTTGACATATAACACTTCTTATACTGAAAACATTCAGGCATACGTGAACAATATCAATACGCATGAAGGTGGTACGCATTTATCTGGATTTAGAAGAGGTTTGACGAATACGTTGAAAAAATATGCCACTGATTCAGGAATGTTGGCAAAAGAGAAGATTGAAATTGATGGCGATGATTTCCGAGAAGGACTTACAGCTGTTGTTTCCGTGAAAGTGGCTGAACCGCAATTTGAAGGACAGACAAAAACCAAATTAGGAAACCGTGAAGTAACGGCTCCAGTAAGTCAAGCTGTTTCAGAAATGCTCTCAGCGTACCTGGAGGAACATCCATCTGAAGCGAAAATAATAGTTGACAAAGTCATCCTTGCTGCGCGAGCGCGACATGCTGCGCGTAAAGCAAGAGAAATGGTGCAACGCAAGAACGTACTTACGGGTTCGGGACTTCCAGGGAAACTTGCAGATTGTTCGGAGAAAGATCCAGCTGCATGCGAGATTTATTTTGTAGAGGGTGATTCCGCAGGTGGTACGGCTAAACAAGGTCGTGACCGTCACTTCCAAGCTATTATGCCATTGAGAGGAAAGATCCTGAATGTGGAAAAAGCTATGCAGCATAAGATTTTTGAAAACGAAGAAATCAAGAATATTTATACCGCACTGGGTGTCCGCATCGGAACGGAAGAAGATTCCAAAGCGTTGAACCTTGAGAAATTACGTTACCATAAGATAATCATTATGTGTGATGCCGATGTTGATGGATCGCACATTGAAACGCTCATTTTAACGTTCCTGTTCCGTTACATGAAGGAACTAATTGAAAATGGATACGTGTACATCGCAACACCGCCATTGTACCAAGTTAAAAAGGGTAATAAGTCTGAATATGCATGGAATGATGACATGCGTGATCGATTAATTTTGGAATTAAAAGGAAACGGAAGTGAATCTTCAGTGAATGTTCAGCGATATAAAGGTCTTGGGGAGATGAATGCAGAGCAATTGTGGGAAACAACTATGAATCCTGAATCTCGAACGCTTCGTCAAGTGACGATTGACAATGCAGCAGAATGTGATCAGATTTTCTCTATGTTGATGGGGGATGATGTTCCGCCTCGAAGAGAATTCATCGAACGAAACGCAAAATACGCGAAGATTGATATTTAAATTTTCAACTTTATCACCAAAGACGCCAATAGGCGTCTTTTTTTTGATAATACAACAAGCTAAAAAGACGCCTCTGATGGTTAAACGTTATTTCTATTTAAGTATTCTCGGATTGATTAGACTATATAGAAGTGACGTACGCCTTTCACGGTGAAGGTTTTCCGAATGTACGTATCCCCAAAACTTGTATCATTGCAACATGAAATTATCACGGGATGGTCACAGAAAGATACTCAAGCTCTAACAATTTTATTAAGTCTTCCTTTTTTTCTTCTTTGCTGCAGGAAAAAGAATATTATTTAAAATCAATCTGTAGCCAGGGGAGTTGGGATGAAGATTCAAGTCGGTTGGTGGATCGCCTACCTTATGTTCATAATCTTCTGGATCGTGGCCGCCGTAAAAAGTCCACGTACCTTGCCCAAGTTCGCCATGTATGTAACGTGCCGTGTTCAATAGTTTGTTTTCACCCATCACCAAGACATTGGGTTTAATCACTTCTTTTCTAAAATCAGTCGTTTGTCCCATGAAACCACTAATTTCCGACGTATGGCATTGAGTTAACATTGTAGGAACAATATCCCATTTAGCAGAGAAATCAAACAAGGTAAAGTTGTCAGTGCGTTCCGTAACTCTTCCGGTACGGTGCAAATCAGTCCCGTCAATATTGCTGTATTCGTATACTAAAGGGTCGCGTTCTAATTTGAACGTTTCAAAGGCAAATGTTTCATTGAAATTCAATTTTGATTGTGCCTGAGGGTCAGCCGGATCTCCATCATACATGCGTTCACAGATGTCTGCACCTTCGGCAGCCAACGCAATATCAAAACTATCTGTTCCACTACACATCGTAAACAGAAAACCACCACCAGCAACGAATTGTTTGATGTTTTTGGCTACTGCAAGTTTAAGTTCCGAAACTTTAGAAAAACCGAGCATTTTGGCGTAAGCTTCAGCCTCTCGGACTTGGTCTTGATACCAAGGGTATGAGCGATAGGCAGCGTAAAATTTACCGTATTGTCCTGTGAAATCCTCGTGATGTAGGTGAAGCCAGTCGTATTTAGGAAGAACGCCCATTACTATTGCGGAGTCGTAAATTTTGTCATATGGAATTTCAGCATATTCTAACACAAGTGTTACCGCATCATCCCATGGCTGTTTTCCTCCAGGTGTATAAACGGCAATTTTTGGTGCTTTCTCCAGTTGAACGAGTTCCATATTCACTTCTGGATTGGCAATTTGATTCCGGATTTGATTCGCTTGTCCGTCTGTGATTACTTCATATTTCACGTTTCGTACAATGAGTTCCTCTTCCAAGGCGCGAAGATGGGGAAGCATAAACGATCCACCGCGGTAATTAAGTAGCCATTCAATAACAACCTGATTTTCCAAACTCCAGTAAGCAATTCCATAGGCTTTCAAATGATCCGATTGGCTATCATCCATTGGAATGAGAATAGAAGTTGACTTACTTTGAAAGCTGAAGATAAAAATTAAAACAGGGAGGAGTAACCAACGCATAATCAATGTAATTAAAATGGGGTACTGTCTTCCATGCTTCTTCCAAAATCTTCCAATTCGTCATTTCTGTCTTTATCCATTTTACTCAAAATGGTATAGCTAGCGGGTTGATTTTGCTCAAATTGGCTATTAGATTTAAATCCTGAATTTTCCGAAGGCAACGGATCATCACTGAAATTATCCATATTCTCAAAACGTGCATATTCACCAATGAACCGTAATCGTACTTTATCCAGAGCCCCATTTCGGTGTTTAGCAACAATGATTTCACCAATTCCATGGTTTGAATTGCCATGATCATCTTGAATAAAACCATAGTATTCGGGACGGTAAATAAAAGAAACAATGTCCGCATCTTGTTCAATCGCTCCTGATTCACGTAAGTCGGACAAAACTGGACGTTTATCACCTCCGCGTTGTTCAACACTTCTACTCAACTGTGACAACGCGATTACAGGGACATTCAGTTCTTTTGCAATTTCTTTTATTGAACGTGAGATGGTTGAAATTTCTTGTTCTCGGTTACCACTTCCTTTAGAACCTCCTGCAGTCATTAATTGCAAATAATCAATAATGATCATTTCGATATTGTGTTGCATTTTTAATCGTCTGCATTTTGCACGAAGGTCAAAAACACTTATTCCTGGTGTATCATCGATAAAAATAGGCGCCGTTGCTAACTTCGAAATACGGGAGTGCAATTGCTGAAATTCATGCTCCCGAAGATCACCTTTTCGCAATTTTTCCGCACTTAGTCGCGACTCACTGGCGATTAATCGCTTCACAAGTTGAACGGAAGACATCTCCAGTGAAAACAAGGCAACGCCCATGTTGTATTCGACTGCGGTATTTCTTGCCATTGAAAGTACAAAGGCTGTTTTACCCATAGCTGGTCGGGCAGCAATGACAATCATATCTGATCGTTGCCAACCTGATGTCAACTTATCCAGGTCGTAAAATCCGGTTGGAACTCCTGAAATTCCATCTGAATTCTGTGATGCTTTCTCGATCTCTTCAATAGCTTGGCGAACAACATTCGGCATGGCGTCAACATGCTTGCCCATATTGTTTTCTGCAATATTGAACAGTTCACCTTCAGCAAAATTGAGCACATCAAACACATCATTTGTGTCATCATATGCATTGCGAATGACTTCACTACTCATTCGAATGAGTTCTCGTTTAATGTGTTTTTCAGTAATTACACGGGCATGAAATTCGATGTGTGCAGTTGATGCCACTCGACTAGTGAGTTGAGAAACATAGGTCACGCCACCAGCCGCTTCTAATTCACCTTTTTGCTTTAATTTATTTATAACAGTAAGTAAATCAATCGGACTAGAACCACCGAATAATTCGCGAATCGCATTGTAAATGTATTGGTGTTTTGGGTCGTAGAAACTACTTGGTTTTAAAATGTCAATCGTATCAGTAACGGCATTTTTTTCCAACATCATTGCTCCCAGAACAGCTTGCTCTATATCGACAGCTTGCGGGGGTACTTTACCGAGATCATTTAATAAAACCGAAGGATTTTTTGCTCGATTTGTGATGCGTTTACCGTTTTCCAGATTACTTTCCATAGCTTACAAATATACGTGAATACCCTTCCAATAAAATCAGATAAATTCAAAATCTTTATCAAAAAGATGTTAATGCACGTTTTTAACATTTGTTGAAAACTGAAACGTATTTTTGTCGGATGAAACGGGAAGTTAAATCAACACATGACGGAAGTAAAACGCTTTATGTGCCAGCGTTGGACGAACATTACCATTCCATTCACGGTGCAAGACAAGAATCTGAGCATGTTTTTATTCAATGGGGGTTAAAACAGTCTTCTTCAGTTTCTTCACTATCCATTCTCGAGGTTGGATTTGGTACAGGTTTAAATGCGTTGCTTACAGTTCTTTCTCAACCGAACGACCAGCACATTCAGTATGTTGGATTAGAACCATTCCCTGTTGATGAGGATCTTTTAGCAGAATATTCAGTAATGTTTTCTCTAGAGGAACAGGTGCTATTCAATCAACTTCATCAAGCAGAATGGAATAAGTTCGTTTCAATTAGGTCACACTTTCAACTTGAAAAAGTGAATGTAAAATTGGAGGATTATTCCTCAAATGAACAGTTTGATTTAATTTATTTTGATGCGTTTGGTCCGAGAGCGCAAGCTGAACTTTGGGTCCTGCCGGTATTTGAAAAAATGTATCATTTAACCCGAAAGGGTGGGAGATTGGTAACTTATTGCGCGAAAGGTCAGGTGAAAAGAGATTTAAAATCAGCAGGTTTTACAGTGACTTCAGTGCCTGGTCCTCCGGGCAAAAGGGAAATGACGATTGCCACAAAGTTCTAATCAAGAATGGTGCACAACATCGAACCGTCGCGATCTATTTCGGTTAACTGAACGTTTACGAAAGTATTTTGACGGTCAGTTTCAATTGGCAATTTGACTTTGATATAGTTTTCCGTAAATCCTTCATGCCAACCTTCGTTTTCTTCTTGTTCTACGAGTAACGTTCGACGTGTACCGATTTGTTCCTCGTAAAACTGTCGTTTTTTCTTGTCAGATAAGATGTGCAGCTGTCGACTTCGTTCTTTTCGAACTGACATCGTTACAGGGTCTCCAAGTTTAACTGCTGTTGTGTTTGCTCGTTCTGAGTAGGTAAACACATGGAGATAGGAGATGGGTAACTCTTTTAAAAAGTTAACCGTTTCCATAAATAACTCATCCGTCTCTCCAGGGAATCCAACAATAACATCTACACCAATACATGCATCCGGACGACAATTTTTAATCGTTTCGATGCGTTCACGGTATAAATCGGTAGTATATTTCCGGCGCATTGCTTTAAGTAAAAGATCACTTCCAGATTGTAACGGGATATGGAAATGTGGAACAAATCGTTTTGATTGGGTGAGGCAAAATTCGATTATCTCATTGGAAAGCAAATTCGGTTCAATCGATGAAATTCTAAATCGATCAATGCCTTCGATGTTGTCAAGTTCTTTAATGAGTTCGAAAAAATTCTCGTCTCCTCCTTGACCAAAATCACCAATATTTACGCCTGTCAACACAACCTCTTTCACTGGACTATCTGCGATTTTTTTCGCTTCTTGAATGGTTTCAGCGATTGAGGCATTTCGACTTTTTCCTCTGGCAAGAGGTATGGTGCAAAATGAACAGAAGTAATCACACCCATCTTGAACTTTTAAGAAGGATCGTGTGCGGTCTCCTAACGAAAAAGCAGGAACAAATGAAGTCGTTGTTTTTATGGATTCGTTTTTAACTATGGTTGCTTCATTTTTAGTTAATTGCTCAAGATGATCCAAGATATTGAACTTCTCGTTTGCACCTAATACCAAATCGACGCCCGGAATAGAGGCAATCTCCTCAGGTTTCAATTGCGCATAACAGCCAATTATGGTTACGAATGCGTTTGGATTTATATCTAAGGCTTTTCGAACCAGTTGTTTGCATTTTTTATCTGCGTTTTCAGTAACTGAACAGGTATTGATGACATACACATCGGGCGTTTCATTGAAGTCAACTTTGGCGTAACCACCGTCTTCAAACGTTCTTGAAATCGTTGATGTTTCAGAGAAGTTCAACTTACATCCGAGTGTATAGAAAGCGACTTTTTTATACTGATTCATGGCTGGCAAAAATAAGGTGAATTAGACGCTTCTGCAAATGGATAACTCATTATTGTTTATTGATCGAAAGGAATGATTAATTTCGGGTGAGATACAACAAATGAAAAATCACATTTCCATTCCTTATGATCACTTCGACTCGTGGAGAGAACTTAGTGAGTCTGATCAAGTCTTAGTTCAAAAAGCCTATCAAATAGCAGAAACTGCTTACGCACCGTATAGCGAATTTCATGTGGGTTCAGTGGTGGAATTAATGTCAGGTGAACTCGTTTTAGGAAGCAATCAAGAAAACATTGCTTTTCCATCTGGATTGTGTGCAGAGCGCGTTGCGTTGTTTTATACTGGAGCTAATTTCCCTCAAGAAGTAATTAAAACGTTGTGTGTTGTTGCAAAAGGCGAATTACTTCCTGTAGATAAGTTACTAACTCCTTGTGGGGCATGTCGACAAGTGATGTTAGAAACTGAAATCCGCCAAAATCAAACGTATCGTATCATGTTGATTAGTCAGAATGAACAGACCGTTATTTTTTATTCAGCAAAGGATCTTTTACCTTTTGCTTTCGGTACGGTTTAGACTATTGTTTTTTTTATAAATTACTATATTTGGCGTCTGAAACAAAAAGAAGAGATTCATGGCCATAAAATCATCAAGCAAGCCGTCAAAAACAACGAAGAAATCGACTGTAGTCGGTAAATCAAAGTTCTCCAAAGAAACATATATAAAATGGTATAAGGATATGTTGTTGATCCGTCGTTTTGAAGAAAAGACAGGTCAATTGTATATTCAACAAAAGTTTGGTGGATTTTGTCACTTTTACATTGGTCAAGAAGCCATTGTAGCAGGTACGGCTAGTGCTTGTCGAAAAGACGATAAACACATGACGGCTTACCGAGACCATGCCCATCCAATTGCTTTAGGTACCGATCCTCGCGTGTTAATGGCTGAACTTTATGGCCGATCAACAGGATGCTCAAAAGGTAAAGGAGGTTCAATGCACTTTTTTGACAAGGAAGTTAACTTCATGGGAGGTCATGGAATTGTTGGTGCACAAATACCGATGGGTACAGGTATTGCCTTTGCCGAGAAATACAACGGTACAGAAAGTGTTGCATTTGTCTCTATGGGCGATGGTGCTGTACGTCAAGGTGCACTGCATGAAACATTCAACATGGCGATGTTGTGGAAATTACCAGTTGTTTTCATTATTGAAAATAACAATTACGCTATGGGTACTTCGGTTGAACGTACAACGAATGTATTGGACCTTTCAAAAATTGGTTTGTCTTACGAAATGCCCTCAAAGGTGGTAAATGGAATGTCACCTGAAGCCGTTCATGAGGCCATTGAAGAAGCTGCAGATCGAGCGAGAAGGGGAGATGGTCCAACATTGTTGGATATCCGGACTTACCGATATAAGGGTCACTCAATGTCTGATCCTCAGAAATACCGCACAAAAGATGAGGTTTCGGAATGGATGGAACAAGATCCGATTGAGCATTGTTTGAATATGATTAAATCAAATAGTTGGTTGACGGAGCAGGAAATACAAGATATTATCGATTGGGTTAAAAAAGAAGTGGAAGAATCTGTAGAATTTGCAGAGAACTCCCCGTATCCTGAGGGACATGAACTGTATGAAGATGTCTATGTCCAGACAGATTATCCTTACATAAAAGAATATTAAGAACTATTTATTTAAACACAATACAAAATTAAATATGGCTGAAGTTGTTTACATGCCGAAGTTGAGTGACACGATGACAGAAGGTGTCGTTGCTGAATGGACAAAAAAAGTAGGTGATACCGTTTCCTCAGGAGAAGTTTTGGCTGAAATAGAAACGGATAAAGCGACAATGGAGTTTGAATCGTTCTACGACGGGGTATTGCTTTATATTGGTGTGGAAAAAGGAAAAGCTGCTCCAGTGAATTCAATTCTCGCCATAATAGGGAATGAAGGTGAAGATATTTCTGCACTTCTCGCAAAAACTGATACTTCAGCTGTGCAAAACGATGCTGTTGCAGAGGTACTTAAAGTTATTGATGTTGTCCCAGCTCCAGCTGTACCTGTTAAACCTGAGCCTGTTGCTGCTACGGTTCAACAAGTTGCTTCGTCAACAGGAAGGGTTTTTGCTTCTCCGTTAGCTAAAAAAATCGCTGAAGAAAAAGGAATAGATATTAGTCGCGTCCAAGGTTCTGGTGAATCTGGTCGAATAACTAAACGAGATGTTGACCAATTCGTTCCTGGAACAGCTGCAACTGCTCCGGTGTTTATGTCAAACTCTGGTGTAGAATCTTTCGTTGATGAACCAGTTTCTCAAATGCGGAAGACGATCGCAAGAAGATTGGCGGAAAGTAAATTTACAGCGCCACATTTTTACTTGACTTTAGATATTGACATGGACAATGCCATTGCCTCAAGAAAAGCAATGAATGCTTCTGGAGATGCAAAAATATCTTTCAACGATATGGTTGTCAAAGCAGTAGCGATGTCTTTGCGTAAACATCCTGCCGTAAATAGTGCTTGGTTAGGAGACGTTATTCGAAGAAATCAACACGTTCACATTGGGGTTGCCGTTGCTGTGGATGAAGGTTTACTCGTTCCTGTTGTGCGTTTTGCAGATACCAAAGGACTTCAACAAATAGGTATGGAGGTCAAGGATTATGCACAACGTGCAAAAGATAAAAAATTACAGCCTGCGGATTGGGAAGGTAATACGTTTACCATTTCAAATCTCGGAATGTTTGGAATTGAATCTTTTACAGCTATTGTAAATCCACCAGATAGCTGTATATTGGCTATCGGCGGTATTAAGGAGGTTCCTGTTGTGAAAAATGGACAACTCGTTCCTGGAAATGTGATGAAGGTTACGCTTTCTTGTGATCATCGCGTAGTTGATGGAGCAAGTGGAGCGTCATTCTTACAAACATTCAAGGGTTACATGGAAAATCCGGTTACCATGCTGGTGTAAATTAAATAAGTATAAAAACCACATTACTACAATTACTATGAAAAATGTTCGAATGCAAGTTGTTCGGACACTTACTCTACTGCTTTTTATTGGTAACTGGTTGGTTGGTCATACCCAAGCAACAATACGCGTAAGAGTTGTGTCTGTTCAAGTCCTCAATAACGTGGACTGTGATGGCTTTTTAACAGGAAACAGTGATTTCGTTTGGGAATTCACTGCAACGGATAATACCCTCGGATTTACAAATAATAACCCCGCACTTTTTGGCGTCTTAGGTTTTAATTATGCCTATCAAAACGGCAATAATGGGCCGTACACGTTAACCGCTGGAGTTAATGGTAATTTCGTCCCACCTAATGGGTTATTTTTTGATTACCAGTACTTGTGTGCCACAGATGTACCGACCGTAATGAATTTGGCTTGGGAGGCATACGAAAATGATGATGCAGGGAATTACGATCTTCTTGGTCTTACAGATGGAGAAACAGGTCTTCAAAATGTGACAATGCCTGTTCCTGCCACAGCAGGGGTTTTAAATTACACTTTTCAGGCAACAGGGGCTAGTGGATGTGCTCAAAATTATGTCATTAATCTATCGGTTGAACGTGTACCTTTGGTCGTTAATTATTTTG
>JBILNH010000158.1:0-5671 GCA_044375095.1 Crocinitomicaceae bacterium | reverse complement strand
GTTTACCGAAACAACTACAATACGGCTGTTGCACTGAAGAAAACAGTTGAAGATGAAACATGGGGTAATGTGCAAGCTGCGTATCAACGTCGTGCTGATTTGGTTCCTCAATTGGTCGCAACTGTTAAAGGTGCAGCAAAAAATGAACAAGAAATTTTAACCAAAGTGACGAATGCGCGTGCCGGAATTGTAAATGCAAAAACGCCTGAAGAAATGGAGTTAATGGGAAGAGAAATCAATACAGCCATTAATCTAGCTTTTGAAGCGTATCCGCAAATTCGTTCTACTGAAAATTTTAAAGACCTACAGAAACAATTGGAGGGGACAGAAAACCGAATCAACAAAGCACGTTCAGACTACAATCAAGCTGTATCATCCTACAATACACATATTGAAGGATTTTTTAATAGCATGTTGCTAAACAAGCAAACATTCCCAGCAAAAGAGTCGTTTAAAGCTGCTGAATCCGCTGCAACTGCACCAACAGTAAGTTTTTAATGAAACATGTGTTAACTCCTGCAGAACAAGCGTCTGTGCAGCAAGCGATTGCTAAAGCTGAGTCACAAACTACCGGAGAGATTCGCGTACACATCGATCGGAAATGTGCGAAAGATCCGCTCGATCAAGCAACGAAGCTGTTTCTACAACTTGGAATGGATAAAACAGCATTCCGAAATGCGGCGTTGATATACCTAGCAATGGATGATCACAAGGTTGCCATTGTAGGAGATGAGGCACTTAACAAGGTTGTTCCTACCCATTTTTGGGAGGATGAATGCGAGTTGATGATCGCACATTTTAAAAATGGAAATATTTCTCAAGGGTTATGTGCAGGAATTGCAGAGGTGGGAAAAGAGTTAGCTGTTTATTTCCCATCAAATGAAAACGAAGAAAATGAATTGTCCAACGAGATTTCTTTTGGTAATGATTAATCAGTTGAGAAGTCATTTTCGTTTTATTCAAACGAGTATTCTACTCATAGTGCTATCGTTTTCAGCATTTGCACAAAATGATATCCCTAATGCACCTGTTCCGCCGAGACTTTATGTCAATTTATCAGCTGAATTTCCTGAATTTTTGTCAAACGAACAAGCGGTAGATTTGGAGAAGCGTTTGGTACAATTCGCTGATTCTACTTCAAATCAACTTGTTGTGGTCGTGGTTGATGATCTTGCTGGTTACGAACCATGGGATTTTGCAACCCGAATCGGTGATAAGTGGGGAGTTGGCAACGAAAAAGAAGATAACGGAATAATTTTGTTAATTAAACCCACCGGCGGAGAAGGTGAACGAGAGGTTTTTATCGCCGTTGGAAGGGGATTAGAAGGCGCAATTCCAGACATTACCTGCAATCAGATTGTACAGAACGAATTACTTCCATCATTTGAAAACAAGCAGTTTTACGAAGGGATAACTAATGGGGTAGCGGTACTAGAGTCATTGGCTAAAGGTGAGTATAACTCTGATCAATACGCAAGTAAACTGTCGCGACAAGAAACAATTGCTACAATCGTTATTCTTGCTATTATCGTCTTGATTGTATTGTTTATGTTTTTTACTCGGAAAAGAGGTGGAGGTTGGACAATCGGTTCAGGTGGAATATATTTTGGCGGCGGTTCTAGGGGTTGGGGCGGCGGTTCAGGCGGCGGTTTTGGTGGATTTGGCGGTGGAAGTTTTGGTGGAGGTGGATCAGGTGGTAGCTGGTAGCGTATTACGCTAATAGTTCATTAATCGCATCAAAGAGTTCCTTTTCATTCCAGGGTTTAGCAATAAATTTACACAGCAGTTTTTCTTCTATAAGTGAATCTATTTGAACGGAATTCGCTTGACCAGAAAGCATAATAAATCCAGTTGCATTATCTAATTCTTTCATTTTTCGGATCAATTGTGCACCTGTCATCTTCGGCATTTGATAGTCTATTATAGCACAAGCAACAGGTATTCCTTCAGCTTTAATTGCATCGAGGTGTTCCAAGGCAACTTCCGGATCTGAAAAGTACTCTGTTAATGTTTCAGATGTGTTGATATGTTTTTCAATTTGAAAACTAAGTACTTGGAGAATCATCGGATCATCATCCACGCAAACTATCGCATTTTTAAAGTAATTTTTCATCTCGAGAAAGTTATTTTAAATTGCGTACGTTCGTCCGTAGAATCCAATTCAATTTTGGCATTGTGATCTTGAATAATGTTTTTTACAATATTTAAACCAAGTCCAGTTCCATTCTTTGCTGATTTTGTCGTGTAAAACTTGTTGAAGATTTCAGATTGAATCTCTTCCGGAATTTTTGGACCGTTGTTCTCAACAATAATTGTAATTCCCTTGTCTTTTTTCTGATCGTAAATTCGAAGTAAACCTCTTTGTCCTGTTTCTTCCATCGCTTCGACCGCATTTTTTATCAAATTCGACCACAATTGGAAGAGTTTAATATCGTAGCCTTCAATAGTACAATTTTCGGAAAGCGAAAACTCAACATTGGCAACCCGTGTTAATTCAAAATTAAAAATATTCAATACGGTACCAATGTTTTGATGAAGGTCAATAGTGGTGCGTTTCGTACTTTTTTGTTCCTTAATAAAGGATCGAAGGTTTTGAACCACCCGAGAAGCACGATCACTCGATTTCAGAATTGTATCGACCAACGTTCGAATGGTTTTCATTTGTAAAATAACATCCAAATAATCCAATCGATTATCAATGGCCATCAACTCAGAGATGAATTGTTCATCTGACGGTTTAAATCGTGCTTTTACAAGTGCGCTTGATAATGTCTTCAGTTCAGTTTCATCAACTACGTTTGAATAGTTTTTCAAAAGAATTTCCTCCATTGCCCGGGTTTCACGGATTTGCTGCAATCCTCCGATAAATAAGTCATCCTCTGATTCAACTGCGATTGTACAGGCCTCCGTAATTTGACTTTCATTACATTTCCAAATACTTCCTTTAAACAGCTGTTCGAGTGTGTAGCGAACGCTCTCTGCGCCACTTTTTATAGCTCCAAGAGGCGTGTTTAAGTCGTGCGCAATACCAGAAGAAATTTCCCCAAGTGTTACCAGTTTTTCTTGATCTGTAATCGATTTAGCTAACTCGAGATTAGATTTTGTTTTTTCAACAACGATAGCTTCTAGATCTTCATTGATTTGTTCAATGGCTTGCTTCGATCGTTCAATCTCTCTTAGTTGATTAATCCGCATATTGACATTGGCAAGCATTTGAGAATAAAGCATAAGCAACGACCTTTCATCATCACTAAAGTCGCGCACAGAACGTACTGCATCAAAACCAACAAAACCAAAAGCGATATTATTCTGCATAAGTGGAAAAGCAATCATGCTTTTAATTCCTTGCGGCTCAAGTATATCTTTTGTGAGCTGATCGGTTAGTTCAGATACATTCGGTACATGGTAGACGTTTCCATGTTGATGCGCATCATACCAAATGGGAATTTCTTCATATGGAATGCCTTGTAAATTATCTATTTCCTGAGAAACACCCTCCGCACACCACTCATAAATACAGGAACATGTTTTATCATCGTGCATGTAATTAAAGATATACACGCGATCAACATCTACGTACTCACCAATCTTTTCGAGGGATAAGTTAATGGCCTCATCTACTTCTTCAACAGGTAAGTTGATGTATTTAGTAGAAATTTCCATTAAAAGGTTTTGGAAGATGGATTTTGCGATTAACGAACGCTCTGCCTTCTCTCGTTCTGAGTTTTCAAGTGTTAACGCTACAAGATCGGCAATGGAACGAGCAAATGTAATTTCATCTTTTTGCCATTCTCGTGGTTCACCAATGTATTCATGTGATATAATTCCCAATATGCGTTCACCAATGCGTACCGGAATATCCATCATTGATCGAATTCCTAAGGGTTTTAAATAAGATTCTTTGAAAGGCTCGGTTGCGGGATGAACGAAGGTGTCGTTTGCGATAATCATTCCGTCATTCAACGCCAATTGTTCAAAATACGCTGGATAATCTGATGTAATCATTTCCACTCCATCCAAAAACGTTTGACTAGAACTATCGAATATGTAGTCGCATTTTATGAGCTCTTCATTTTTACTTAGGTACCAAAATCCAACACGTCCGACCTTCATGATTTCGGCATTCCGTTCTAGAATGATCTTCAATCTGTCATCAAGCGGAAGTTGAGAAGGTAGTTGTGATAGATCAACTAACGTTCGCTGTCGATTCATCAATCGCTGATTTCGCTCATATTCACGTGCTTCTGCGTTTTTACGTTCTGAAATATCTCGTGTGGCAGCTATGATGTATGCCTTGTTCTGAATCACTTCGTATTTGACATTTACTTCGATGGGGATTATCTCACCAGTCTGCTGATTCAAACTTTCCCCTTCAATTTGCATTTCTCCATTTTCAGAGAGTTGCTTTACGTGTTCTTGCCAACTTCCTGGTTCTTTAAATCTTCCTTCATAGTCTGTGACATGGTATTTTTCTGCCTCATCAGCTGGAATTCCCAATCGCTTCGATGCCATATCATTTAAATAAATGGTGTTGCCAGCGGTATCGACCACCTGAATCGCATCACTTGTCTTATTCAAGAAATTCTGGAGCAGTGTCATGCGTTCGTTGGCTCTTTTGAGTTCTTCCTCAGCCAATTTACGATCGGTAATATGAATGCCGTAACCTACGACATATTTCACATTTCCATCTTCATCGAAGAGCGGGCCCATTTCACGTAATACAACGACTCTTTCACCTTCTTTCGTTATAATCTCATCCTCCCAACTAATAATTTTTTTCGATTCTAATATTGAATTAAAGACTTTTCTTCTAGCGTGTGCCAAATCATCAGGGATTCCCCTGAATTTGCAATAATCAAAATCATCTTTGCCAATCATAAACTCCCGAATTTCAGGATTTTTAATCCCATTCGGATTGACAAAAACATATTTGTGATTTTTGTCAAATACGCCAATATCTGCGGGTATATTATTCAAAATATACTCATAGAAATCTTTTTGGGCGGTTATTTCATCTTTTAAACGGGATAACTCGATTTCTTTTTGATTTACCTCTTCAACAAACGCTGTAATGTCTTTAACATAGATGTTTATATACTTGTTTTCAGCAATAGCAACAGCAGTTATGGAATAATGTCTGTCGTTTCGTGAAATAACTTTTGTGGAATTTTCTTTGTCAAATTTCTGTGATGCATTGAGTAATTCGTCGATAGACTCGTCATTCAATTTATCTTCAACTAAATTGAAATCGGCCAAAAAATGCGTCCTTGCAGCTGCATTGTAGAAAATTAACTTATGGTCATAATCAAACCGCAAAACCGCGTTTGGGTTCTCTTGAGGAAACTTAGATAACGTGTCGATATCTTTTTGAGCAACTTCTAACAGCTTGTTGCGTTCGATCAATTTTTGCATCAGGTTTTTAGAATCTTCCAATGATCGACTGGTCGTTTGTTGTAAAAAAAGATATTCTGCAATGTAATCATGCTGCGGAAAATCGTTAAGCGTAAGGTTGTAATCCCTTAGTGCAAATTGCGCATTAATAACTGGAGAACATGACAAGATTAATTCATCGCCTATTCGTATTACAGCGCATTTATAGCGTTGGTTTCTGTTTTTAACTTTTATGAAAAGTAACTTAGAATATTCGGTTAACTGGTCAGCCAAAAAACGT
>JBILNH010000156.1:0-5734 GCA_044375095.1 Crocinitomicaceae bacterium | reverse complement strand
TAAGATAAAATAGCCCTTTTTAACCAAAAGGGCCGAATAACGGCTCTGTTTACGATTGAAATGATGTTGTCCCTAATCGAATTCGAAGCCATCTCACAATCTTTTTTCTGAGAATACACTTTGGCAACCCTTTTGATCCCAAAAAAGAAGAAAATGATAGATTGAGATTCAAGGTTATTCCCATCTTCTTTCGGAAACCATCTCAATCGATTTTGTACATTCGTGTCATGGCCATTAAACTTACACCGGGTAACCTCTATTTTATTCGAGACATTGACTACCTCTCCAAGGAGATCGGTCATTACGTGAAAATCGGAATCGTAACGAATAACAGAACGACAGAACAACGCATGAAGGACCACCAAACGGGAAATCCTCGGGGAATCTTTGACGTACATGAAGTTGTTAATGTCCCGTTCGTTGAACGACTCGAAACGCAATTGCATTATGAATACAACGAGCGATGGATCACAGGTGAGTGGTTTTTATTGAATGAGAAAGAAGCGAAAGCTGTTTATAAACGTGCGATAGCGCTTAAGGATGAACAAATCTCTAGGGAAAAGATTATCCGCAAGGTGCTAGAAAAGCTCAGCGAAATCATTTCCACAGGGTTAAAGAAAAAAGCCACTAAAATTGGCCTCGATTTGGAAACACATTACCTGAACGTGAAAAAGGAGTTGAACGAACTTGATGCCCGCATTGAGCTTTCAAAATTTGCTTTCTACAAGTTACTTGGTGCAAATGGATCTATAGATGGCGTGTTGAAAATTCGGTATTCAGGTCCATCCTACACCTTCGATGAGAAGGCATTCAAGGCCGCACACCCAAAAATTCATGCAAAATTCCTCTTGTCAAAACCGGACAAATTAGACAAGCGTTTCACAATGGATAATATATCTACCGTTTCTTTGTCAAAGGTTAATCCTACTTTGGAAACACAAAAGAAAGCTATCACAGCTATGACCTACACTGCTAGCCAGCTCAAATCAAAAAAGGCACGGACAAAAGCCATCGAAAAGTTGCACCTGGAACACCTGAGGCTTTTGCGCGAACACAAGATCCGGGAATTCGAACTCGAAATGGTTCAATATGAACTCCAGGCTTTAGTGGGTAATACAGAAGGAATTGATGGCATATGTACCTGGTCCAGAAAAATGAAAAGTGTCCCTGATGCACTTGATACAGCTGCATTAAAAAATGCTTACCCGAATTTGTACTCAAAATTCTGTACAACCCTCAAAAAAGAAGTTTTTTCAATGGACGTGGAGAAATATAGAGCATATAAACCGAAGTAAAAACACCTTAACTTTTCATCACAACACACTTCAATCCATTTAGGCTGCAAATCCAATACTGTTTTTCTTTGCTTTTTGAAGACTCGTTAAATACACGCGCAAAGCCTCTGTCTCCGAAACCTTACATTCCTTTACCAATTTCTTTAGTTCCCACTGTTTGATGAACACCCCAAGCTGTGCAGCCGTGAAACTAAATTGTTCGCTCATTCTTTGGGCCTCTTGTTCTGGAAGCTCCTGGAAAAATTCACGTAACAGCGCATAACGCACAGTTGGAACCGGTTCATTGATTGGAATATTGAGTAAAATACGTCGTTGAAAAGCAGGATCGAAGGATTCCGGACGGTTGGTGGTAATGATCATGATCCCGTTAAAAACTTCCAGTTCTTGAAGTAAAATGGTTTGCACACTGTTCTCGGTTTGAGATATATTACTTGATCGTTGCACACGACTGGAAAAAACAGCATCTCCCTCATTGAAGAAAAGAATCGGAGCATCCTTGGCCTGTTTGCGCATTCGCCGATAATCGTCAAATACCAATTTGATTGCCTTTTCAGTTTCACCAAAGTACATGTTGCGCTGCTCCGCGACGTTGAAAAACAACAGATCGCGTTTTGTTTCGATAGCTAATTGGCGTGCAAGCTCCGTTTTTCCTGTTCCCGGTCCACCGGAAAGCTGTACAATAACTCCGGATGGTTCTCCTTTCTTTTTCGCATTCAATTCATATTTACGAAGTGTTGAAGGCACCAGGATTTTCCGAAGGAATCGAACCTGTTCTTCCGTTTCGGGATTGTAGATCAATTTTTTAGGATAGATATTTTTATGTTCAAAGAGTTGCAGTGCCTGAGAAACGGGAACAACCCTTTTCGTTGTCTCCTGTTTACCGTGAATTAATTCTGCCCACTGCGCATGCGCACCAATGCGAACGACACCATGTTCGCTCTTTTGCCGAACAAGTGCATACTTGGCATAAAGCGGATGAAAAGGATCCTGCAATTCTTGTTTCATGCGCGCAATCTCCAACGCTGAATTACAGAACAATTGAATCAGCGTGTTTGGATCTATTCTGTGCTGATCGATCTGGTGCAAGATTCCTGTAAACAACGCCATTGCCTTGTAGTATTTCGGAAGTCTGCACGAATGCAAGTAACGGATAAAAGGAATGTCGCGAAATTCCATCATCGATTGCGTGAAATATATCCAGTCACTTAAAACAATACTCCTGTTACGGAAGGACACTGCACGCGCATAGATGTAAAGGAGAATCATGTCGTCAGTTTTTTTCGGAGGCTTTGGGAGAACTGTGTGATCGCACGTTCGCAAAGCCAATTCAGCAGGATGACTTAAATAAATGTGGTCGTAATAATTGGAAAATGGGCCTTCACTGCCGTACATGAAAAAGCCGTTAACAACGAGCAACTCCACCGCTCGGATTGTTTCTTGCTGAGCAAGCTGAGTATCGAGGTATTCGACCAGTTCGCCCACACACACCTCTTGTCGTTTCCCGCGTAAAATACAGAAAGAGTATACGACCATAGTCATTTCTTCGCTAACGTTGAGGAAAGATTTAAACTCATTCAACACAGCTGTGATTGATTCAAGATTGATTTTGCCGACAGGGCGTTTAGATGTTCTGGAGAATTCGTTTAGCCAGTTTCGCATGAGGTGAAGAATTAACAATTAAAAGTTTTATCTTTCACATATACGATTAAAATTTTACGAATAACAATTAACTTTAAATCAAGCGCAATTTCCAATCAAAACAGCTTTAAAATTAAACACCCCATTTTTAAACAGATGAAGGCAATCATAGATGAAGGAATGAGTTACATCAACAGCTATTTTTTAAATGACGATTTAAAATTTCTAGATAATTATTTCGAATTTGCTTTTGAGAAAAATGAAATCGATTTAGAACGATTTTTTAAAAAAATAAGCTCAAAGAAAAATATAATAAAAAATCCTGAACATCCAATTTACAGCCAATCTATCGAGGAAATCACTAAGCTTAAAGAGCTTCTTAAGAACTTTAAAAAATTGGATTCATTTCGTGAAGTTATTTCAAACTACATGGAACTAGCAAAGGAACAGAAAACAATAGATACGAAAACTGAGATTAAGAAATTATACGACAATTACTTTGAAAGATTCAAGTCCAAAAATAAATTTGCGGAATACATCATCTTTTATGAATCGCCACCAGACAAGATTAATAATTATTTGCTCAATGATCCTAGTAACTCTCATTATTGCGGTGTATTGAAAAAATATTTTGACTTTAAAAATCAGGATATTGCCGATTTTTTGATCGATAAAAGCTGTTTGTTCGTAGATATTCTAGATATTCCAATTGATTTGGACAAAGAGTTATTCCCTGGTATCAGGTTGTTTTGGTCTGAAATCAATCCTCCATTCACCTATTTATTATTTCGCAATAAAGTTCAAGGATTAATAGAATCAGAATTAATCAACGATAAAACCAAAGTTGCTATCGGTATGCCACCTAATTCATCAGTTGGCATTTATAATTATATCCCCTTGGATAAAACGTTTTACGATGATAACGAAATAACCGAGTTCTATAATAAACTTGTTAAAGGTAACGACGAATTGAACAGAAGTTCTTCGAAAATGATTCTATATAAACGTACAAAATTCAATTCCCATAAATCCAATGTATTCTTCAGTCAAAATCCAAATTTAGAAATGCTAAAGTATGCATGGGAATAATCATTTCTAAAATCATTTTTTTCTTCCGAAACTCCATCCTAACTTCGCGAAATGGGTGAAAAAGGGCGCAAAGCAGATGAGAGTTGGAACAGTGGTAAAAAACTGAGGATCAAGTTCATTCATGAATTTGTAGAAGCAGAAATGGGCGACCAATCGGCCATGCTGGTTCACGTCAATGATAAACTCAGGAAGCTAGAACAGCCAACGATCGAACTAAAAACCTTGCAAAGTGATTTACAGTACCTAAACAGTGGTGCTTTTCTGAGCGATCCCGAAAGAAGGACATTCACACCTTTTGCAGACGGAAAATATTTTCACGCCATTCTCAACAAAAAGAAAGGCAAGTATTACTACGAAGGCGCGAACATTCCAACACTCGACCGACTCAGTAAAGAGGAAGAAATGACCTTGCCTTTTCTGACTTCTTTATTAAACCCGTATGGAGACGTCCCAGCCTTTAAAAAATTCCTTGATGAATCTTCCACACTATTCGACAGGGACTTGAGAAAGGTCGATACCAGGAAAGCGTTTAGCGTATCCGGACCAAAATTCACTTTTAAGGGACACCGCAGCCGGATGATTTCGAATGTGTTAAAATTGTTGGGACACATCGAAAGTGGTGAAGTCATCACCTTTGAATATGCCGACCCTTCTCTAATTGAAGTTCGGAAGAAGCATCCGGGGAAGAAACGAGACATCACACTCAAACCACTTTGTGTTCGGCTCTATCAAAACTTATATTACCTCACAGGTAGTTTAGAAAACAACAGTAAAAAAGTCCTTAATTACCGGATCGATCTGATTGTTGAAAGTAGCATTCATCCAATTCGTTTGGGGATGGATACCATGAAAGTCAAAACCTTTAATGTCGAACAAGCGAGAAAAGATTCCGATTTACAACAACTACTCAAACGCCCTCTTGGCGTCTGGCTTCACGGAAATGACAGTTTTGCCGAAAATATCGTCATCCGTTTTCATGGTTGGGCAGCGAAACACTTACTGACGCTTCAAATTCATCCGCTTCAACAAGAATTGCCGGTTCCCGAAGATGCGCCGTATGCTGACTTCCAATTCACCCTGTTCACCCGTCCCACTTACCTAGCAGACGTTAAAGAAGATGAAAATGCAAGAATACAGGCCATCCAAAATGGTACTCTGCATCCAGAAACTCGTCCATATGTCGCTTGGCTCAATCGCTACCCTGAAGCCGGATATATATTTGGGCGGTACATCAATTACATCGAATTGATAGAAATTCAACCAATTTAGTTTATACCCAATTAATTGGGTCACAACTCCTCTAACTTTGTTCTACTCAAGCGGAAAGTCCGTTTGAATTAAACAAAATTCTATTAACTATGATGGAAACCATCACCTTACGCCCTGCTGTTGAAGAATGGCGGCACGACCTTGATCTAAGCATGAGTCCTTTGGGAATTTACCGCATGGATCAGCTCAAACAAGGCTTATTCAGCCAACTTAAAAAATTGGAAACTTTACTACGGGAGTACCAGGGCATAACTGCGATTCTCACGTACAATGAGCCAGACACACCCCCCTACTGGTACAAATTAGAAGTACGGGTAAATCATGCCTTATTGAAATTCAAGGCATTTATAAGTTACGAGATCAATGAGCAACAACAGCTTACAGCTAAGATACATTGTACCGATAGACCTTCAACTGATGAATTTCCCATAAAAGGTGGTGTC
>JBILNH010000033.1:0-18853 GCA_044375095.1 Crocinitomicaceae bacterium | reverse complement strand
CCGGAAATGCTTAATCCACTAATCTTTTTAGCGGATCCTTTAAAATAGCTATTGGCTCCTTGTACTTTATTTTTGAAGAGTAAACTATACGCATACGATTGTGCAGTGCTGGGGTGTTGATGGCATGCGCGCTCGAAAGAGAAAACAACATCTTCTGGAGTACATTTTCTATCCTCCATAGAATGAAAAGAAGAATGGTCGTGAAAAAAGACATCGTTGCGAAGAAGAAATTTATAGGTTTTACCGTCTTCACTTATCTCCCATGATTTCGCGATTTGAGGTACAATTGAGAGGTTTTCTGAATCGTAGGTTACCAATCCTTCGAACACTTGATTCAGAATCGTTGCAGAATAGAAGTCATTGGCAAAGATTGGATCAAACGTTGAAGGTGAATTATCCAATGCCATATGGAAGCTTCCGCCAGCATAGCTCATTTCATCATCCTGTCGATTACACGCAGTAAGTGTAACTACTATTAGTAAGAAACAGAGAAACTCTCGTTGCCTTTGCATGAACAAGTTTACGAATTTTCTGCCACCCTCGGTAATCTTACAAATAACAGTGGATCGTAAGTTAATTCCTTGACTTTCTGGAAAAATGCGAGTAATATTGTTCCATGCGTATGCTGCGTTATTGTCTTCACATAGTTGTTTTCGTCATTGTTGTTTGGCCTGTGTTCGTTTTTAGCCAGGCCGTTTCCATTGAAGGAACTTTTCAAGGAAAAAACCTGTACGTCCGCAATCCAATAGTTGACGATGGCTTTGGTTTTTGTGCCACAAAAGTTACCGTAAATGGGGAAATTATGCCCGGAGGACTTACAGAATCCACCTTTGAGGTTAACTTTTCCAATTTCAACTTGGCAATTAATGACCCTGTTTTTATTGTGATTGAACACAACCAAGGGTGTAAGCCAAAATTTATCAACCCAGAAGTGCTCTTGCCCAAAAGTACCTATACGTTGCTCTCTATGCAGATCGATCCATCTGGCAAGATGCAATGGAAAACAAAAGGAGAAGATGGAAAGCTCCCTTTTATAATTGAACAATTCCGTTGGGACAAATGGGTTGTGGTTGGCGAAATAATGGGAAAAGGTACCGCTGGTGTCAATGCCTATGAATTTAAACTCACACCTCATTCGGGAACCAATAAAGTACGGGTTGTTCAGGTAGATCATTCTGGCAGTAAACGTCCTTCAAAAACTACTTCTTTCCGCTCAACCACACCAAAAGTGGTAAAAAGTCCCACCAAGGTGAAAGACATGATCTATTTCACTTCCAATGGCAAACCCACTGAAACGAAGTACGAAATTTTCGATGCCTACGGCAACCTCGTTAAAAAAGGATTTGGTTCATCTGTGAATTGTTCACGCTTATTGAGTGGCGCATACTATATCAATTTTGACAATGTCACCGAAAAATTTCTAAAAAATTAACCCATGCTGAGAAAGATTGAGCACCTTGGAATTGCCGTTAAAAGTATTGATGAAACATTGGCAACATTCGAAACTTTACTCGGTTCATCTTGCTACAAAATAGAAGAGGTAGCCAGCGAGGGTGTGAAAACAGCATTTTTACAAATTGGTGAATCAAAAATGGAATTGCTTGAGGCGACCAATCCAGAGTCACCGATCGCCAAATACTTAGAGAAACGTGGACAAGGCATTCACCACATTGCTTTTGATGTAGAAGACATCCATAAGGAGATTGATCGCCTTTCTAAAGCAGGTTTCCAATTGATTCAAGCAAGTCCAAAAGACGGCGCTGACAATAAATTAATCGCCTTTTTACATCCGAAATCTACTGAAGGAATTTTGGTCGAGTTGTGTCAGGAAAAAAGTTGAGTTAACTCTTCGATTGACTGTAAATGATGTGTCTGTAAACCTGCAAGATGAGCACCTTCAATGTGTTGAATCGAATCATCAATAAACAAGGTTTCTTCTGGTAGAATACCCTCACGTTGACAAACTGTTCTGAAAGTGTCCGGATGGGGTTTCCTCAATCCCAATTCATGAGAAAAATACAATCCATCAAAAAAATCCTCCATTGGACGGTCAGTAATTTTCCGCCACTCTTTTCTAACGACGGGCACATGAAGGGCATTGGTATTGCTCAATAATACTATGTGATGTGTTTTTCTTACTTGATTTAATACATTTATTGAAGCAGCCGGTACGTCCAGAATCATGGCGTTCCACGCGTTTACGACCTGATTTGGGCTTGTGCCATTCGGCAAAAAACCAAGTAGTTCATTAATGAACCGCTGAGGTGAAATCATTCCAGTTTCGAACAAGTCAAACAGTTGTTGTTGATTCGCTTGGGTATATAATTGGTCGAAATTAGAAATCCCAAGTTGCTTGAATGCAGTTATTGTACGTTGATAATCCAACCGAATCAACACGCCGCCCAGATCAAATACTACAGCTGAAAACTTCACTGTACAAAAGTCTTTAAATGATGCATCATTTACAAGTATTCGGGTTCCTTTAGATGGAAAAATGTATCTTCGAAAGAAAAAAATGCGGCTGCACATCAATCCACAACAGTTTATAGAAACCGATCAACCTCTTGATATTTCTATGCCATTGCGTGCTGATGAAAAAAATGTACGCGCATGGTACGTTGATCCACCCCGATTTGAACCTGTTCGAGCAAATGGATTTATCGGTTCTATTGAAGAAGGGGGTGCGGTTAATTTTCGAGATATTTATTTCAATCCGCACGGCCACGGAACACATACCGAGTGTTTAGGACACATTACAAACGAAATTTATTCCATAAATCAACTGCTTCAATCCTACTTTTGTAAAGCCCAATTGATTTCTGTTGAGCCCCAAAAAAAAGTTGATTCGATCACGGGAGAAATGGATTTAATCATTACCAATGAACAGCTAGAATCTATACCTTTTGAAACGGACATTGAGGCGCTGATCATCCGAACGTTACCAAATGATGCTTCAAAATGTAAACTAGATTATTCAGCTACAAATCCAGCTTATCTCGCTATAGATTGCATTAAGACCATTAATCAGTTGAACATAAAGCATTTACTGATTGATCTGCCTTCGGTTGACCGCGAATCTGACGGTGGTGAACTGGCATTTCATCATGCGTTTTGGGGAGTTCCTGACGAGCCAAATTTTCAGCGGACAATCACGGAACTTATCTATGTAACTAATTCCATATCAGATGGTATGTATATACTTGAACTTCAGGTTGCTCCGTTTGAAAATGATGCGTCTCCATCGCGACCTGTTTTGTATGCCTTACAAACAGTCTAATTGATAATATAATCGTTTCTTAAATCTCCGGTTTTAGTTGAACCGCCAACTGACTGAAAATCCGGATAACCCTGTCCATTAATTTACATATGTGTGTCTTTATTGTGTAACATAATACACTTATTAAGGCTCACATTTGTATATCGTGATACACCGAGGAGAAATAGTAGAAAAAGCGGTACGAGAAAGTGGATTCTCCATTGTTCAGTTAGCCAAGCGCATGCATAAAAGTCGCAAGTGGGTGTACAACTCCTTTGAAAATTCACTATTACCGTTAGATTATGTATTGCAGATTGGAAAAATTATTCACCATGATTTTTCATCAGAAATTCCTGAAATTCATCGCCCAGAAAAAGGCCTGTTACTTGTTGGTGTACCAGAAGTTGAACATGTAAATCCCGAAGAACCCGTTGAATACTGGAAGTCAAAGTATTACAATCTACTTGAGGAATACACTGTTCTATTGAAGGAATTAAAAAAGGTTTAAGACGGATGTTTCTTTTACCAGACCAATTCGTTACTCGTACATGTATTACCACTCACTGACACCTCACCCGACCATAAAAGATTGTCGGTTTGATCATAGACTTCGAAGGGATAGATTTCTGATTTTTTTATTCCAAGATCTACCTCAACCGTAATGGTGTTTTCTGTTCCACAATCAGGAACAGTATTGTTGTACCCACCAACCGGATGTTGCATGGCGAATTGACCATTGACATATACATTTAAACTGGTCACCCCTGTACTAGCCAAGCCTGTAAACACTCCAGCTTTATACCATAATACTAACGAACCTTTATAAACACAAGATTTATCATCAATTTTTGCTGCTTCATCATAGTTGGTCGCATCGACATCGGTGCAGCCTTCTTTCTTTTTACAAGAAGCAAAAAGAAATAACAAGGTAAAAGCGAATAGTGCGGTAATCTTCATTTCAGAGGAATTAATGGTTGGGTCTCAAAAGTAAACAAAAACCCTGAGTTAAAAACGCATCAGAAAATACATGGAATGCTTCAATATAATTTCTATTGTTTAAATATTTCTCGGTTTTAGAAGTGTTCAATTTAGAAATAGCAAGTCTCTTTATTGCTTGGAATCTTGCATTTTTGCATGCCTGATTTACACTCTTCATAACCACCGTCAACAATCAATCGAGTACCCTTAAGTAGAAGTTTAAGTTGGATTTCTCCCTCATATTTATCTCTGTAATAAAGCGTATAGCTACTTCCATTAGTTAAAATCTTTGTTACCTTTCCCTGTGTCCTAGCGTGCCATAATTCAGGGCCTTTTGGACTATCTTTTAGAACAAATGCAGGAGGTTTACTTGCTTCATCTTGTGCATTTTTATCTACCACACAATCGCAGCTCCAAAACCCTTTTAATTGCTCGGGAACGACAGGTTGAGCGAATGAGGAGAACCAGATAACATATACAAGTGCGCCAAAAATAATTTTCATAGTTATTCAACTTAATTTTTTTGTGAAAAATAATCAGTAACCAAGAAAAAGACTACTTTGTGTTACCTTAATTTACCGGCATCCACAAGTCCTTTATCCCATTTGGGAGTAGCTAAAATAGTTGGCACGACATCTTCCGGTCGATCGACAATTTTCCAAATCTCTTGGTGATCTTCAGCCACAAAGTTTTCTTCTACGGCACGTTGCATTAATTGACGAAAAGGTTCAAAATAAGCCCGCGTATTCAGGATAATGATTGGTTTAGTGAATTGGCCCAATTTTTTTAATGTAATCGCTTCGAAAAGCTCTTCGTATGTGCCACTTCCTCCAGGCAAAGCGACCAGTGCATCTGTCCCTTCAAGAAACTTTGCTTTACGTTCATGCATAGTTTGTGTGTACACAAAATCCGATACGCCTCTATGCCCCCACTCCACTTCGTTCATGAATTGCGGCATGATTCCTTTTATATTTCCCCCTGCTTCAAGCACTGAATCAGCCAACTTGCCCATTAAACCAGAAGATCCACCGCCGAAGACAACGGAAAAACCATGTTCAACGAACGCCTTCGAAAGTGCTTCAGTTGCAGAAAAATATTCGGGGTGAATTTGAGCGCTTGATGCGCAGTAGACACAAACTTGCATAGGACGAAAATAGTGAAAAAGGAAACTTCAACCCAACAAAAAAGCACCCTTTCGAGTGCTTTTTAAACCCTTTTGGAGTAGCTTTTACATTCCTTCTTCTGAATTGTAAGCGTCCGCTGCTTGTTGCATTTCCAACTGCATGCCCTCCAGCTCTCTCAATACTTTCTTCTCTGCACTATACAAGGCAGGGAAATAAGATGGATCAACATTGATTTTATTTCCGACGATCGTAAATTCAGCCTTAGCTTCTCGTGAAGAGGAATACTCCCAGCTGATCGCAGACCACATTACGGCACTACCCATCAATTTACCTTCAGTCATTTTCTTTACAATAACATGCTGAAACGTATCAGGCCCTTTTCCAAGAGAAAGTTCACGTATTGTTTCAAGATCCGAATCGTAAAAAAAGTGAGTTGGGTACATATAATCTCCTCCTTCGTATAGAAAAACAGTGTAAAAATAATCTAGCGCGCCATCTTTGGTATAGTTGCCCCCAATAAGCTTTATTTCTTCTACTGAACCAGCATATCTGTTCTTTTTCAAAAAGGCTTTAATCGCTTTTTTGGCTTCAGCTTCTGTCAAGCTTTTCACTGGCGCCTCCTCAATCACAGCGGTGTCTTTTACCACTGTTGAATCTGCGGTTGACTCTGGAGTTTCTGCTTTTTCATTGGAGCCTCCACATGAGAATAAGAGCGCCGAAAAAGCAATGTAGATGATCTTTTTCATAGTTTAAATGGTTAAATTTTTAGTGAAGTTATCGACTTTTAGTCAAATAAAAAAGGGAAGCCAGAATTTCTAACTTCCCTTGTGACAGCATTATTTAATTTTTACACCGAACCAAGTACATTTTGAAGTTCAGCAATATAATTAATGTGCGAATCATCGTTTGGCAAGAAAATCGTGCGGTACTTTTCGCGGCTTCCAAAAAGACCACGTTTATCCATTTCAAGTACCACGTGTACCCCATCAGCCTTCGCAATAAAGGTCACTTCTAATTCTTTAATCCTTGAGAATTGACTGTGTCCACCATAAAACTCGATTTCTTCAAAGAAGGAATAGTTGCTTCCTGGAATACGGCCATACTCTACATCGGCTTTATGGAATTGAAATCCGAGTTGAAGAAGCGCATGTAAAAATTTCTCCATGTTAGGCATTGGGCGGATTTCCAAGTAATCTTTATCTGCCTTATCTAATGCGTTATCAATATCGAGAAGAGTCTTGACGTACAACTTAATATTTCCCAACTTGTATTGTCCAAGAACGGTTATTGGTACTTCAAGAGGGACCTGCACAGAAAATGGGAATTGCAGCGATTCACCTGCATTAATTTTAAATCGACCAACAACTTTATACTTCGCAATTTCCATTGGTTGATAAATCGTCGTGTCGTTTATTTCTTTTTTTACATCTACCATTAATGCGATGGTGATGTCCTCAACATCCTGGTCCACATTTCCTCCTTTTACGTGCACAACGCCTTCAAGTATTCCGCCAGGTGAAGAAACCATTCCGTTTAAAACTGTATCAACTTTAGCGGCACCAATACCTACGGTTGCCATCATCTTTTTAAAAAAACTCATTGCTTTTACATATTAATTATTCCCTCAAATTTAATAAAATCAACTGGTTAAATTTGTTTTGCAGGTGATATGATGCGGGTGATTTTTAGCAGTAACTAATTAAACGTAACTGTTTAAATAATTTTTTTACTTTTGAAATCAATAACCACGTAAAACACTCACTGTTCGTAAAACATGAATCGTTCTGTCCGCAATACCCTTTACTTCCTTTTGGCGATTGGTATTTACTTAATTGTAGTTGGATTCTTATATGCTGTTGAGGTTCAGGACAAAAACTCTAATATTCAGTCATTTGGAGACGCGCTTTGGTATTCTGTTATTACATTAACCACCATCGGTTATGGTGATCGTTTTCCTGTTTCTGATGTTGGGCGATTAATCTCACTTTTCTTTGTGTTGGGTAGTGTGGGTATTTTAGGTTTTGTTATTAGTCAAATTTCGAGTAAAATTTATGCGTTTATGGAGAATAAAAAATTAGGGTATTTTGGAACTAAATTCGAAGGGCATGTGGTCATTGTTAATTGGAATTCCTTCTCTGAACAAATTCTATCGGAAATAGTTAATGCCGATCAGAAAGCTGTAGTTGTTACTCGAAATAAATCAGACGTGGAATTTATCTACAGCCATTACAACGAAAAGAATGTATTTGTTCTTCATAGCGATTATGTCGATGAAAGTATGATGAAAAACGCGAACATTAGCGCGTCAAATACGGTTTTACTCAACTTTGAAGACGATACAGAAAACCTGGTTCAACTCATTTCTTTGAAAAACAGTTACCCAGATTTATGTTATGTTATTTCATTAAATAACCCCTCGTTAAAATCAACTTTTCAATCACTTGGGGTAACTTTTACCCTTTCTAAAAACGAAGTAGCTTCAAAGTTGATCGCGAGTTATGTTTTTGAGCCAGAGGTTGCAAAAATTACCGAGAGTCTAATGAGTTCGGCAGTTTCAGATGATGAAATGGGGTTGATGCAGTTTAAGGTTGTCGCATCGAATCCTTTCATTAACCAAAAAGGGTTGGATTTATTCTTAAAACTCAAACAAGAGTACAATGTAATTTTGGTTGGAATAAGTAAATTGAATAATAGCTCTTACAACCTAATTAAAAACCCAACAAATGATCATCAACTTGACGTTGGAGATTATGCCGTAATAATGGGTAATCCTAAGGGGCGGGAGGAAATCACCAGGGTTTTTGGTGTTGCCGAAGGAATTTAAGTGGCCTGAATTGTCTTGACGTGAGTGCCTTTTCACTTCTATTACACCCTCTTCAACTTCAAGTTCTTAGCGGAATTCAAAAAAGTGCGTTTTTTAAAAAACGGTTAATCGCTCGAACAGTTGAACTAGAGGTTGATGCTATATTCCGGCTAGATCTTCGCTACTTTAAAGTAAAACAAGTTTTAGGTTCTGGGTTAATCAGCGTTGTTTATGAAGTTGAAGACATGGAAAGCGGGGAGTCCTTTGCCTTGAAACGCTCAAGGTCAAGAAGCACGTTTTTCAGCGAAGCATTGAGGTTGGAAAAAGAAGTTACGGACTTGATGTTGCGCATTCGGGGTGCTCTTGGTGTTGTCCCAATTATTCAATCCAATAATGAACACCTTTTAAAATCCTATTGCACACACCCAACCCTACAGGCGATTTTGTTTAAGGGAGAAGAAACTGAAGAACAGCGCACTGAACTTGAAAAGTGCCTTTTATTTTGTGGTGACCTGGAAAAAAATTATGGATTGTTGTTGGATCTGTCAGCAAAGAATATTGTCTGGAATGGTAACCAATGGTTGCTGATCGATGCAGGGCCAAAAATTCATCAAAGCGAATTTAGTCAAGTAGCAAAAACAGGCACTTGGGAAAGTTACATTGACTACATCAATTCCCGCGTGACTAATCTCAAATCAGAACCCTCCGTTTTACATACAAAAATGAATGATAATCCAGATTTATCTCATGATAGCTGGGTTTTTATCAAAGATTGGTGGGATTGGTTTCCTCTGGACAAGGAAGGTTCGAGTGATTTTTTCTTCTGTACGGTTTCACCAGCAAAAGCCGCAAATGAAATCATCTATAGTTGGGATGCTCAAACCGATCAATGTATACTACTCGATTCGATAGGAAATCATCCATTAATTCAACGAATAGCCAAAAAATCATGGTCAGATTTATTTGACAAAGATTTACCAGAAGGTCTCCTTGGACTGACATCAAAGTGGTTGTTTGATTATCAACGAGAACCAATTGACTGGGAAGAATTTGTGAGCGAAATTAAACCAGTCGGTATGGGGAAGCGATTAAAAGAACTTTTTCCATCAGACCAGAAGCTGCCACTTCCCACACTTGAAGTAGTGGAATATCGACACTGGCGCGATATATTTAATCAACCAGAAAAACATAAGGTAACCGATATTTTCTGCCACAACCCTTTGCCTGTTCCAAGAGTCCTTAATCGTCCAGAACTAAGCAGTAAACTCATTTCGCTCACCTCTATCCATTCTTCGACATTTTGTGAATTGGAAGTGTTTGGATCGAATACCAATGGAGAGGCCATATTGATTATACCAGGATTTAGAGCCACAAGAGCGGCGGCTTATGAACTAATACGGTGTCTGGAGAATAGGCATGCGAATGGACATTATATCGTTGTTGAAATAGGGGCATTAAACCCCGCTGGACAAAAACTCGTGACGGCAGGTAGGTGGGAATTAATTTTACTTTGGGAGATTATAGAATATTGTACGCGTTCACTTGACATAAATACCGTTGATATCGTTGCCGCATCACATGGCGCTATTGGTGCGTGGTTTGTTTCCTGCATTCATCCAGCCGTAAGAAAAGTTGCATTGGATTCACCGTTGCTTCAACCAATGAAAATAATTGGCGAGATGACAACCAAACGAAATGAATCTTTGGAAGCAATTAGTAACCAGCTTGAATTATCCGGAATGCCCTCGGTGAGTTATTCCGTTTTTGATGATCCCCCTTCAAATATCGATGTCTTAACAATACGGCCAGAAAAAGATTTGTTTGGTCAATTGTGTGGTGAACTTCAAGTTGGAAAGTGCCTTAATTATAAGGGTGGACATGCGTCTACTTTACGACATGATAGTGGATTAATCGGCATTCCTCCCTTGTGCATTGACGCACTTTCTTCCTTTCTGGGATAGTCGTTAATTATCAATAACGGCTCGAATTCAAGTAAAATTACGTAGAAGAACCCCCGTAAAAGAGTTGATTTTCATATCGTTCCAAGAAAAATTGCGTGCCAATCCCTTTTTCTCTGTCACCTTTGGCTTAACCAATTGAAAAAAACGATATGAAAACATCATCTTTTATTAAAGCACTTTCAGTAGCATTCACAATGGGCATAAGCCCTGTTTTTGCCCAACAAGCAGTAGGAGTTCAAATTACAGCGACAAATCCTACTTGTTACGGTTACACCAATGGTGAAATTGTAGTTACGATAACCGGAGGAACAATGCCGTTTTCCATAAACGGAGCTCCATTAAAAGGTTCTCAACTTGTACTTTCTAATCTTTCAGCCGGAAATTACGACTACGTAGTGCAAGATGCAAATGGCAACACCGTGACAGGTTTTGCTCAATTAACACAGCCGCAAGCTTTAGCATTCAGCTCTGTGGTTACCAATGTGTCGTTTAACGGTACCAACAATGGCGCTATAGATTTAACTGTTCCAAATGTACCCTTGACATTCGAGTGGCAAAATTATGGAGGTACAACTCCAGTGAACGGTCAAGAAGATCAAACGGGATTGGCTGTTGGATCATACAAAGTAATTATAACCCAGGGAAATGGTTGTATAACAAGTCAACGTTTCGAAGTTGAACAAAATGTACAAAATCCATTTCTAACTAGTGGCTACATTGCAAATACACAATTCAACACAACTTCAAGTGCGATGACGGTATTCCCAAATCCAAGTAACGGACACATCAACCTTCGCTCAAACGTGGAAACAAAATCAGCAATGATCATGAATGACATGGGAGTTATTGTTCATCAAACAAAAGATGCATTTGAAGGTACCATACAAGAAGTAGATTTACTTCCAGGTGTATACACATTAATGACTACCGATAAATTAGGAAATCCATCGACCGAACGAATAGTTATTCGGTAATATATAATCGACTTTTGTTGTTTCATAACGGAAGGCCCTCAATAGAGGGCTTTTCGTTTTTATATAGGTTTATGTATTCAACCAAAGAAACTGCCACAAAGGGACAATAAGCCATCGTAAAAAACACCTTGAACGAGCCAGATCTCGAATTGAATCATGTTAGGACATCAACTGAATCAAATCAAAAAATCACATTGTTTTTCTGGATTCATGGATCGCCATCTCTTTTAAAACGAGGTGCTCGGCTCATTTTTCCAAGCTGTTCAATGTTCGATTAACACAGAAACAAAACTGTTTCACGTAAAACTACGTAGCGTCACACACGTAGAAGAATTGATTTTACTGATGACACGCTTAAAAAGATTGGTGATTCGTTAAAACTACCGCAACTTTGTCTTAACCAAATGAAAACGAAACAAAAAACAACCTTATAAAACACGAATTATGAAAACAAAAAAAATGATTCAAAGACTTGCAGTTACTACCGGAATGATAATCACATCAATCGTAGCTATTGCACAACAACCGTTATCACTTCAAATTAGTGCAACGAATCCAACGTGTTACGGTTTAAACACAGGAGAAATTGTACTTGATATCACGGGAGGTGTTCCACCATATTTTGTAAACGGTGCAGAAGTGAATACAAATCAAATCGTAGAACCGAACATGGCTGAAGGATACTACACGTATTTGGTAACGGATGGGAATAATGCTTCAGCTACAACAACAATTTCTTTAGTTGCTCCACCAGCATTAGGACTTCAAGCAATCGTTTCTAATGTAACTACTTATGGTGGTACAAATGGGGCAGTAAATGTAACCGTAAATAATCCTGGTGTAACTTACTTTTGGTACACTGAAGATGGAAATGGAATTGTTACAGGACAAGAAGACCAGCTAACACTATCTAAAGGTCTTTATTCGTTGATCATTACAGAACCTAATGGTTGTACAACATTCCGACGATATACAATTAATCAACCAAACAACCCGATTAACTTTTTCAACCCTTCATTGAATCCAGTTACTCAGGGTGCTTCAGGAGGAAGTACTATACAGAGCAGTGCGATTTCAGTTTCAACAGTTTCAACAGTTAATGCAACTACAGGAACTAACTAAACGATCATGTTAAATACAAAAAGGCGTCTCTTCGGGGCGCCTTTTTTAGTTTGTCATTTTTTCAACTAACCGCTTGATTATTTTTTTACTTGACTTTAAGGATCAAGTTCAAAAGTTTTGGCACTCAAGTATTTCTTTTTCGTTTTCCATTTTTTTGTTTGATGCCTCAATACACTCAGTACAAGTCAAAAAATGAATACTGACAATTCTATCTTAAACTCGGTTAAAACTTCTATTTCTTGGCTAAGAAAACAGAAACATAATTATTTGCTCGACAATTTTTGGTTAAAATCCTCTATGCAGATTTCACCTGTATATTCATGTGCTAATTCAACCAAAGTTGTCTGTTACAAAAAACTACCGAGTCTTACTATACTAAGCCGGTAAAACTACGTATGCCCATCACGTATTCCTGTGCAAATTAAAGGTGAACAAGGCATTTTTTCATTGAATGCCCCTTAAAACCCAGCAACTTTGTCTCAACCAAATGAAACAAAAGAATTTAATAATAAAAACTATGAAAACAACACAACTCTTCGCCGCAATCACATTAAGCTTGTTAACAGGTATGCAAGTATTCGCTCAAACGTTAACTGCACAAGTTGCTACTCAAAATCCTTCTTGTTATGGAACCAACAACGGAGAAGTTACAATTGATATTATTGGAGGTACTTCACCGTACAGTGTAAATGGACTTGCAATTGCAGGATCACAGTTTGTAGAATCAAATCTATCTGGTGGGAATTTTGCCTTCACGATTACAGACGCTTCCAGTGCATCAACTTCAGTGGATGTAACATTGGTTAGCCCACAACCACTGAACTTAATGGCAACCGTTACTAATGTAACAACAGCAGGTGGATCTAATGGGGCGATAAATTTAACTGTTCCTTCAGCAACTGTTACATACGACTGGAATACGTCAAATGGCGCAGGATTAGTTCCAACTTCAGAAGATCAAACAGGATTGTCAGTAGGGATTTACAATGTCACCATTACGGATGCCAACGGATGCCAAACAAGTAAGCGTTTCGACGTATTGCAACAAACATTTAATCCAACTTCGTTTATGAACTTTGGTTTAACTCCAATAACTCAAGGTGTTTCAGGTGGAAGTACTACATCTAGCGCGATCAGTGTCTATCCTAATCCTTCTGCAGGTCACATTACATTGAAAAGTATTCAAGAAACAAAACAAGCTGTCATCATGAACGACATGGGAATTATTGTTCATCAAAGTGCTGTGAATGTCGCCGGAGCAATCGAAGAAGTTGACTTATTGCCAGGAGCTTACACATTGATCATGATCGATACGTATGGACAAAAAACAACAGAGCGTATTATTGTTCAATAATAACGTATAAAACATAGAAAATAGCGGGTCTTCGAATAGGAGGCCCGTTTCTTTTTTGTCGAGACGTGTTTTTTTCTATCTTTGACCATTAACTATAAATTTTAAAGTATATGAAAAAACTACTACTTGTTGCTACTGTAGCCCTTGTTAGTACACTGCAATTGAATGCTCAATCGTGCACTCCTGGAGCTAATTATGCGGATTCAACGTATGGCGTTTGGCCTGATACTACGCAAAATATCCCGCCAGCTGCTGTTGGTGTTGCCTACTCAACCGATTTAAATTTCAAGGTTCCTGATGCTGTAACAGTAGAGTTGGATCCTACAGGTGGAACACTTGTTGGTTCAGCAATTGACGAATTCACTGTTACAGGTGTTTCTGGTTTGCCAAATGGTTTTGACTACGGATGTAACGTTTCTAGTTGTAACTATCCAGGTGGATCAAATGGATGCGCGAACCTATTTGGAACAGCGGTAGCAAACCAAGTGGGTGTTTATCCAATCACTATTGATGTAGATGCTGTTGTTGTTATTGAAATAATCCCTGGTTTTCCAACACCAATTACGCAATCAACTTCTTTTGGAGGTTATAAATTGATCATTGGATATGCTGGCTTGATTGAAGGTGTATTAGATCCAATTTCAGTACATCCAAACCCTGCAAATGATGTAATCACTATTGATGGATTACACGATGTGCTTAATATTCAATCTGTTTTCATAACAAACATGGAAGGGAAAACAGTTAAAACGGTAAGTCACAATTCAACAGCTACAACAGTTGATTTGAACGGAATGGAAAATGGAATGTATTTCTTAGTTGTTAACCACGCAACAGGAACAGAAACTGTTAAATTCATCAAGAAATAAAATTTAACACTTTGTGTGTTTAAACCACTGCTTTTGGCAGTGGTTTTTTTTTTAATCAAGTTATCATTGATTATAGAATTCGCTCGCAATTATATAATTTGTTAGATATTTAACTTTTTAACGGTTACGTGAAAGACTTGTCTACCTTTACTTTCCAATATGTACACCACATGGAAATAACACCAGAAATAAAAGATCGACTCGAAAAACTCAACGAGAAATACGGCGCATTAGGACAAGATCTACTCTCTTACTTGGACGGATTGCTTTATGCGGATACGGTAAAATATTGGGATTACATCGAGGTTGACACCCTGTTAAGTCTTCAAAAACCGCGCACGAATTTTCCTGATGAAGTTATTTTCATTATGTATCACCAAGTAACTGAACTTTATTTCAAGTTGGCACTTTGTGAATTCGAACAAATTGGCGCGAAAAAAGAGATTACCGCAACCTTTTTTATCGAACGTGTTACGCGAATCAACCGCTATTTTGAGGCGCTAATTAAGAGTTTTGAAATCATGATTAGCGGAATGGAACGCGAACAATTCATGAAATTCCGAATGTCTCTTTTACCCGCAAGTGGATTCCAGTCTGCACAATACCGTTTCATTGAGATGTTCAGCACGGATTTTGTCAATCTTGTTCACAAAGATATACGCGATACATTTACGCATGACTCGTCTATCTCCGACATGTACGAACATATTTATTGGAAGGAAGGAGCTACCGAATTGGCTACGGGTAAAAAAACATTAACACTTGTGCAATTCGAAGAAAAATACCAAAATCAATTTATCGCTCTGGGTGAACGGTGCCGCACAATCAATTTATGGCAGGTCTACTTGAAGTTACCTGCAGAAGACCAAGCGAATAATGCGGTAAAACAATCCTTACGCCAAAATGACATTAATGTCAATGTCAACTGGCCGTTAGCACATTACAAATCTGCCGTGCGCTACCTAAATAAAGACGCCGTGGATATTGCTGCGACCGGCGGAACGAACTGGCAAAAGTACCTTCCTCCTCGTTTTCAGCGCAGAATCTTTTACCCAGCATTGTGGACAGAAGAGGAGAAAAATGACTGGGGGAAAGCATGGGTGGAGGATGCCTTAACTCAATCCTGATTTTTCCAAGAAGTTAGCAAATCAAGCATGGAGTCAAAGCGGTAATCTGCTACCGACAATTTTGGTTCAGGATGGTGTGTTTTCTCCGGAATACAAACCACTTTCATGCGCGCAGCTTTTGCTGAAATAATTCCGTTTAATGAATCCTCGATTACAAGGCATTTATCCGGAGGTACAGCTAATGCATTTGATACGGTTAAATAAACGGCAGGATGCGGTTTTCCATGTGATTCGCGTTCTGCCGAATGTGTGAAATGGAAATGTCCTTTCAAATCAAGTGCCCGCAGGACACTATCAATCAACGTTTCATACGAAGAAGTAGCTAGTCCAATTTTCTTTCCTGATTGACCGAGGTAATCAAGCGTATCTATAACTCCGGGCAGTGGAAATGGATTGTCATGAATCAATACCTTCATTTTATCGACTATTTGCTGTTCAACCCATTCAGGAGTAACACCTTTCCAGCCTTCTTCCCTGTGCCAATACGTCACAACCTCATCGAGTCGTAAACCAACCGTTCGCTGAAAATCTTGTTTTGTCAATCGCGATCCAACAGCGGAAAAAACCTCCTCCATCGCTATCTTCCAAAGGGGTTCTGAATCTATCAATACGCCATCCATATCAAAGATGACCGCATCGTAATTTGTTAATTTAGGTGTCATTTTATATGTACTAATTCCATTTTAGGGTTTCGGTGAAATATGGTTCGTTCTGAAACAACATACATTCGTTGCCGATCATCAATTGCTACTCCCTCGCGTTGTCGCCAACCGTGAAAACGTTTCAGTAAAGTTACTTTACCTTCATTGATAAGATAGAGTTTTTTGTACGTCAATAATACGGTTGAAGTGCTCAATGAACAGCTTCCAGTAACTGCGTCTTTCATCCACCCGCCTCTACCTATAAAGACCTCGTCAGACAGAATGACCTCACTTCTCCCTTGTCTCCATTCCAATTGATAGATATACGTTTTACCGTGCCACGGTTTTGCGCGCGATTTAGAATAAACCCACAATTTACCATTCTCCCAATTCATTGCTTCAAAATCGAAGTCACGTTTATTCGTTGAAAGTGGTCTTTCAGGGTATGGAATAGTCACTGTGCAAGATTCAGCGGTAATCTCATTAGAGGTTGAAGCCTTTTGGAGGCTAACTTTATACACTTGAATTTCATTGCGGTTATTCAAGTTATTCCCGCAGTCCGCGATATAAAGGTTTCCAGTTGAATCGTGCGTGATGCTTTCCCAGTCCACGTTTACTGCATTGGTAATGAGGCACCGATGTGTGATTTTCCCCGTTGTATCAAGAAAAAAAAGCATCGGCTGATTTCCACCATCATTAATTGCCAGCAATTGACCTTGGCACCAAGTTAAGCCCGACACTTCATTTAATTCAGAGGAGAGATTGATTTTTTGTGCGGAAAGCATGTACGTGTGTAAACACAAAAAAAGCTGTAAGAACCTGAACACCTGTTGGTTATTCATAGACAATTCTGACAATTTCTATTCGTCGATCAGAAACCTCCTCAATGATGATAAGTTTATCGTCAATTTCTACCTGATCACCTTTATCAGGAATGGACTCTAACTGATGGATAATCAATCCACCTAGCGTTTCGTACTCTTCGGATTCAGGTAACTGAAAATCGTACGTTTTATTTAAGTAGTCAATCGCATGGCGCGCTGAAAACCGAAATTCACCGTCACTGACTTGTTCCTCGAGCAATTCTTCCAAGTCGTGTTCATCGTCAATTTCACCGAAAATTTCTTCGATGACGTCCTCTAGTGTCACCAATCCCGCCGTTCCACCATATTCGTCCACTACTACAGCAATATTTCCGGATTGTTTGGCAAATAATTCCATGAGTTCTTTACCCGGCATTGCAGCGGGAACAAATGGTAGCGGTAATAAAATTTGCTTTATTGACTCTGGTTTTTTGAACAGTTCAAAGGAGTGAACGTATCCGATTATATTATCTATGGAGCTTCGATAGACGATAATTTTAGAATAGCCTGTTGCCAAGAAAATCGACTTTAATTGGTCGATGGTCTCTTCGATATCAATGGCTTCAATTTCAGTTCTAGGCACCATACAATCCCGTGCTTTTATCGCTGAAAAATCCAATGCATTCTGCAGGATTTCTACCTCATTACCTATTTCCTCATCGTTTTTAATCCGATTGGAAATGTCATTTACAAAGTGTTCGAGGTCAATTTTAGAAAAGACTTTCGCAGAATTTTTATGGTCTGTTTTGAGCAGGCGTAAAAAGAACGAACTCGCACCCATCACAAGGTGAGTTGGAAGGTAAAGAACGAGGTAAATCAAAAACATCGGAGCAGTTGCAAACTTCAGGAATCCGTTTGGGTTGAGCTGCACCAATGCTTTGGGTAAGAACTCAGACAGAGATAATACAACGAGTGTAGAAATCAAAGTTTGCAACAAAAGAACCGCGGTTGGTTCAGTAATTCCCCAGTTCTGAATGACAGGTTCAAGTGTCAATGCAGCATAAATACCAAAAAGCACAAGCGTTATGTTATTGCCGAGCAGCAGTAGCGCAATGAAAAAAGATTCCTTTGTATAGAAAACCCCGAGAATTCTTCCGTTGAATGTCCCTTTCTGTCTGTCCAGTTCAACCTTTAAGCGGTTGGAGGATAGAAAAGCAATTTCCATTGCTGAAAAGAAGGCGCAAAAAACGAGGGAAACGCCAATAATGAGGAAATAAATTGAAAAGGAATCGCCCATTTAACTCAATGTGTGTTCCAAGTTACAGAAATTTGATTAGACCACATCGAACCCAATATCCTTTCTATAATATGCTCCTTCAAACTCTATGGACTCAATAGCGCTATATGATCTAGTCAATGCCGCTTCTAAATTTTTACCGTAAGATGTTACTGCAAGCACTCTTCCGCCTGCAGATCTTACCGTTGGTCCGTCAGAGTCTGTACCAGCATGAAACACGATGCTTTCTGTTACAGTATTCAACCCGTAAATCTGTTTTCCTTTGGCATAAGATTCAGGATAGCCTCCAGACACCATCATAACTGTCGCTGCACATTTGTCTACAAATTGCATATCACGTTCAGAAAGTGTGTTTGTTGCTACGCCTTCAAACAAGTCTAAAAGGTCAGAGCGCAATCTTGGCATAACGACTTCTGTCTCAGGATCTCCCATGCGGCAATTGTATTCAATCACATACGGTTCACCTTTGACATTGATCAATCCAAAAAAGACAAATCCTTTATACGGAATCCCATCATGTTTCAACCCTTTAATTGTAGGGATA
>JBILNH010000047.1:0-15356 GCA_044375095.1 Crocinitomicaceae bacterium | reverse complement strand
CCCGTTCGATTTAACGCTCGAACGTCACCGGTTAATGTGGCTATATTTAAAAGACCACAGTCACTTTTTCACTGCGAATAAATTGGATGTATTGCACATCGCTCCCGAACAATGTTTTCACGCTAAATTTAAAGCGCAGGAGAATTTGAATTACCTAACGGCTGATATCGAGTCGCCAATAGCCGATATGCACTTTGATTTACATGATATACCATTGGAAGACAACTCATTCGATGTGGTATTTTGCAACCATGTGCTCGAGCATGTTACTGATGCCAACCGGTGCATGGAAGAACTATACAGGGTAATGAGACCAGGTGGATTTGGAATAATGCAAGTACCTCAAGACTTTTCGCGTGAAACAACCTTCGAAGATTCAACAATTATTACTCCAGAGGATAGGGAAAAGTATTACTGGCAGAAAGATCATGTGCGCTTATTTGGTCGAGACTATCCAGATTGGTTAGAAAAAGCTGGTTTTATAGTAGTTAAATTCGACAAGCATGAGCATTATTCTCCAGAAAAAATAACGAAATACCGACTTCAAAAGGAGGAAATGCTGTACATTGTATCAAAATTGTAAGTCATGATGAATAAGATGGTATTTAGGTTGTTAATGGTGCTTTCTATTTTTTCAGTAAAAGCACAGCAAAATGTGTTTTTAACCATTAAGCCTACCTACAATGGTCAGCCATTAGATATGACACAATCATATACCCATCAAGGACAAAATCTCCTTTTTGATCACTTTGATTATTACCTGTCTGGGGTAAATTTGATTCATGATGGTGGACAGGTATTGGACTTAGAAAATCAAGTTTTTTTAATTGAGCCAACTTCGTTTACCATTTATTTAGGATTTTTGAATGTTACGGTTATTGAACAAATTAGTGCTTTTGTTGGCGTGCCATCTAACCTGAATACGAGTAGTGGAACAGATGCAATTGATATTACTCAATATCCCTCAAATCATCCGTTGAGTTTTCAAGAACCTTCCATGTATTGGGGATGGACTTCGGGATATATGCACATGATTATTGGAGGAAATGTTGATGAAAATGCTGACGGATCGTTTGAAACCTTGTTTGAATTGCATAACCTTGGAGATGCCAATTACCGTGGATTCTCACTCCCTGTTATTCAGACACAAACCGCATCGGATCAAGTAGATATTTACCTTAATTGCCAAGTTGACCAGTGGGTTAAAGACGTTTCATTATCTACAGCAGGCGTAAGTCATGGTACTAGTGGATTGAATTTAGAAATCATGAAAAATGTGGAGACGGAGCCTGTTTTTGTTCAAGCATTAACTGCTGGTATTTCACACAATCCTGAACGAAGAGGAGAAGTTAAGCTAACGACAAATGAATTAAGTTCCACTGTTACATGGAGTGGAATGGAGAATATTGATCAACTTGAACTTATTGATATGTCAGGTAAAACAGTAATTTCTACCAAAGTATCTTGGGAAAAAGGAAATTACACGTTTGACAATCCAGGAAGAGGAATATTCTTTGTTCGTTTGTTGGATCAGAATCAGGCGCTAATTCAATCAGTCAAATGTATGCTTCGGTAATGAAACGGTTCAATACCGTATTCGTTTTAGCTTTTGTAGTTCTAACTTTTTGTTGTTCGAAATGCAATCAAAAAGACATTGCGTTATACGAGCCTGTTCCATATCCAAAGGATAATCCAATTAGTTCAGATAAAATTGAATTAGGACAACGGCTTTTCTTTGATAAACGGTTGTCTAAAGACAATTCCATTTCTTGCGCATCGTGTCACGTTCCATCACTTGCGTTCTCAGATGGTCGCAGAGTAAGTATGGGCGTTAATGGCGGATTAACTGAAAGGAATGCTCCAACTTTATTGAATGTTGGTTACCAAAAAACATTGATGTTTGACGCACATATTTCATCACTCGAATTGCAGGCTATCGTTCCCATTCAGGAGCATGTTGAAATGGATATGAGTATGATCGATTTAATCAACAAATTAAAAGTTGATAGCTATTACACTCGAGAGGCGAAAAGATTGTTCAATCGCACCTTTGATGCGTATGTGTTGACGCGAAGTTTAGCTACTTTCCAACGGTCTTTAATTTCTCAAAATGCGCCATTTGATCGTTTTTACCGAGATAAGCAAACGAATGCCATAAGTAAGTCTGCACAATTAGGCTGGAACTTGTTTTCAGGTCGTTTGAATTGTGTAAGCTGTCACCCACCGCCATTTTTCACGCATTTTAAAGCTGAAAACAATGGTCTTTATTCAAGATATGATCAACCAGATAAAGGAAGATTTAGAATTTTTAATGATTCTTCTGATATAGGTAAATTCAAGGTGCCTTCCTTGCGAAATATCGAATTAACCTTTCCGTACATGCATGATGGAAGTATGCGTTCATTGGCAGATGTATTGCGTCATTATGAAAAAGGTGGAAATAACCACCCGTTGCAGCATCCATCACTAAAACCAATTGTTCTCTCAGAAAAAGAAAAAGCGAGTTTACTAGCCTTTTTAAGTACTCTAACAGATACTAGTTATATGGTCCGCTTTAAAAAAATGAATTAGGTGTTATATTGAGATTTGTCTAGCGTTAATTCAAAAAACGAAAAGACATGGAAAGATCAGTTTATCATCAACTTCCGCATCACTTGAACGAGGAATGGGTAATTATTCAACGTGCGCAAGCTAATCCTGCAGCTTTTGCGCCTTTGTATAAAAAGTATTACCAACAAATTTACCGCTACATATTAAACAGGGCACAAGATGCAGATCATGCCGAAGATGTGACGTCTCAAGTTTTTCTAAAAGCGTTAAATCACATTGGTAATTATCAGTTTAAAGGTGTTCCGTTTGCTTCATGGCTTTACCGAATTGCAAAAAGTGAAGTCTATCAGTCTCATCGAGATACAAAGACATGTTCAGCAGAAAACCTGATTTTAACATCCGAACCAATTGAAATTTATGAGTTGGATGACGACCTATTTGAGCAACGAAAATACAGATTGTTAAATGCAATAAAGGCATTAAAAAACCACGAAATAGAACTCGTTGAGTTGCGTTTTTTTGAGCGTCTTTCTTTTGCTGAAATTGGTGTAATCAAAGGTATGACAGAGAACAATGCCAAAGTGAAGACTTTTAGGGTTTTACAAAAATTAAAAAGAGCACTGGCTGAATAAAAAAGACAGCTTTGCTTATTAACAACTGTTTTTTAAATAATTTCTGTGTTTTGATGCTGAAAAATCAAAAAGTTGTCGTAATTTTCCGAATAAATTGTAAGATTTCAGTCAATGAAGCTGATAATAGCCGCAATACTTCTGCTCGTTAATGCGAATTTTTTGTTCGCTCAACACACCAATTTCAACACTCAACGTAATTGGTCACTCAATAAAAAAGAATTTTTCTTTGGTTTTGGAGCGACTCAGTTTACTGGAGATTTAGGAGGTCGTAATAAAATTGGATCTGACAATAGTCTAGTTGATATTGATTTTCCATCAACCTCTTTTGGTGGTGTTATTGGTTTTCGTTACCGTTTTCATCCGTATTTTGCAACTAGCTCCACTTTGAATATTGGAATGCTGAAAGGAAACGATGCATTAACAAATGAAGTGGTTCGAAACAGTCGAAATTTGCAGTTTCGAACAATGATTTATGAATATTCACAACGTTTAGAGTTTATACTTTACGCTAATGAGAAGTTCGGAGCACGCTATAGAATTCCAGGTAGAAATGCTGCAAAAAATAGAAACGAACGTGTTTATTTATTCACGGGTGCGGGTATTTGTTATTTTAATCCTGAAGCTCAATACAATGGTTCATGGGTTAAGTTAGACCCGTTAAACACTGAAGGTCAGGGACTACCTGGTGGGGCTGTAGAAACATTGCCGATTTCAATGACAATACCATTTGGAATTGGTTTACGTATGGGGATTGGTCAAATGTGGCGCATTGGAATTGAAGCGTCTTATGTTAAAACGTTTTCAGATTATATTGATGATGTTTCTACGACATATTACGACCCTTCGCTTCTTGGATCTGAGGCAGCAGCCTATTTATCGAATCCTGCGGCATCAAATGTGTCATGGTTTGCTCCAGGGCAACAAAGAGGAGATAAGAATAAAGATGCTTATTACTATTTAAATGTGGTTGCAGCTTATAATATTACCTATAAAAGCAGTCTCAAAAAGCGACGAAACTACCAATGGAATCGCGCTCGCTACAAATTCTAACTCACTGTTAATTTCTTTTCAACAACTTCTAAAGGTTAATATTTAGGTGAATTGATGTCATGTTTACCTTTGTATATATCTTATACTTATGTACCGTTTTATTCGTTGGTTCTTATTCCTTTTTAATCCAGAACGCGCTCATTATTTAGCTATACGGCTGTTGAGGTTTTCTTTATTTTTACCTGGCTTCAGATACGTATATAACCGACTATTTAATGTGGAACATCCTTCATTACGAAGAACCGTCTTTGGTATAGATTTCCCTAATCCTGTTGGTTTAGCTGCCGGATTTGATAAAAATGCAACGATGCTCCACCAGTTAAACTGCTGCGGGTTCGGGTTTATCGAAATAGGTACCGTTACCCCACTGGCTCAGTCAGGAAATGATCAGCCGCGATTGTTTAGATTAAAGGAGGATCAGGGATTAATTAACCGTATGGGATTTAATAATGATGGGGTTGAAGCTGCAATAAAACAACTCGAAAATCGTCCAAAAAACCTTATTGTTGGTGGTAACATAGGTAAGAATAAACGAACTCCAAATGAGGAGGCTGAAAACGATTACTTGAAATCCTTTGAGGCAATGTACCCGTATGTAGATTATTTCGTTGTAAATGTTTCTTCACCGAACACACCTAACTTGCGCGAACTTCAAGACAAAGAGCCACTTACTCGATTGTTAGTATTGCTTGTCAATAGGCGAGGGGCGATGACTGAAAATAAACCTATACTTTTGAAAATTGCTCCAGATCTAACGAACGAACAATTAGATGATATTATTGATATTGTAAAGGAGACTTCAATTGATGGAGTGATTGCAACAAATACAACAATCGACAGAGATGGACTAATCACTTCTGAATCAACTTTAGCGGAAATCGGAGCGGGTGGATTGTCTGGAAAACCTCTTGAAAAAAGATCAACAGAAGTAATACGTTATTTACATCAAAATAGTAAGGGATCTTTTCCGATAATTGGTGTGGGAGGAATTCATTCGGCTGAAGATGCATTGGAAAAATTAAAGGCTGGTGCGAGTTTGATTCAATTATATACCGGATTCATTTACGAAGGACCGGGGCTAATAAAGCGAATTAATAAAGCAATTATGAACCAAGAAGGTGTAAATGGAAAGCGTTAAACTCATTGAATGTCCGAGGGACGCTATGCAAGGTTTGAAAGACTTCGTTCCTACAGTGGATAAGGTAAATTACCTTAATACGTTATTAGGATGTGGTTTCGACACCTTGGATTTTGGAAGTTTCGTTTCGCCAAAAGCTATTCCTCAAATGCGCGATACAGCTGAGGTCTTAACTAATTTAACAACAGAAACACAAACTAAATTACTTGCAATAGTTGCCAATGAACGAGGGGCAGAAGAAGCTTGCTCTTTTGAAAGAATTGATTTTTTGGGTTATCCATTTTCTGTATCTGAGGAATTTCAGCGACGGAATACCAATTCTTCCATTGAAGAGTCGTTAGGGCGCGTTCAGTATATAAAGGATGTTGCAGATCGTTCAGGTAAAAAACTTGTCTTGTACTTGTCAATGGGATTCGGTAATCCGTATGGAGAGGAATGGACTCCTGGTCTTGTGTTAAATTGGAGTAATAGGCTATACAATGAATTCGGAATAGAAATCCTAGCTATTTCCGATACAATAGGCGCGGCGAATGCTGCGGTTGTAAGCGAACTTTTTAGCGCACTTATTCCTTCTCTTCCATCAGTAGAATTTGGGGCGCATTTACATACGCGAAAAGAACATGCGTTAGATTTAGTTGAAGCAGCTTGGCATGCGGGTTGTCGAAGATTTGATGGTGCAATCGGTGGGATTGGAGGGTGCCCAATGGCTAAAGACGATCTAACGGGCAATATGCCAACAGAAATTATGGTAAATTGGTTCAATGAGCAAAAAATCCATTCTGGTGTTAATTTAACTAAGTTTGAGGAGGCAAGGGGTATTGCTTCACGTATTTTACCAGTATATTAAAACGACATCCTATGAATAGGTTCTTATTTTATTTATGCACTTTTTTTGTTTTGACTTCCTGTGGAACTGACGAAGAAACGACTGACAACCAACCTGTAGAAACTTCCAGCGAAATTATTGGAATTGAAACACTTTTCAACGAAAAAGAATTTACTGATCCCGTGCATTTAGAATTACTCAAGGAACTAAAAATTTGCAACACTGCTCAAAAGGACACTTCTAATTACCTCGATCCAGCTTGCTCACCATCGTTCTTTAAGTTTTTTCAACTGAATGAAAATGTTCCTGTCAAAAACGCTTTCATACTTCAAATAAAGTCGAAGGTTGGTGGGATTAAATTAAGAAGGTTGATTGTCTTTATGCGTGAAAAAGGAGATTTAGTTAAGGTAAATGGATTTGTAGCCAATTTAATTGGATTGCGTCCTACACCTTCTGGTCATTACGATTTAATTCTCCGATTTAATGATAATGTAGAAGGTGATATTATTTTTTACAATACTATTTTTAAATGGGACGGAAAGAAATATGTCTATGATTGCACTGAAACAATTGAGGGAACTGATCAATCTGGTCCATGGAGGCAACGAATAAAAGAAGAATTCAAGGATTCTGTTTCGAAAGACATCTATGCTACATTGGTTAAGAACCAAATGATTATCTAATGCGGCTATTTTTTACTTTTTCAGCTGTTGTTTTATTTATTTCGTGTAGTGATCAATACTCGCTTGATCCATTGCCAATTGAGCCGTTGTTGCATAATGGCAATAGTAAACTATGGGTGATCGATCAAATTTTGAAGGGTAAAAAAAATCTAGCCCCCCAGGTCAATATGCAAAAAGACGTGCTTGTTTTTTATGAAAACGGAAAGTGTATAGTGCAACCTATGTCATCAATTGGAGACATTGTTGGAAAAAAAGGAGAGTATAAAGCTTATTCAGAGGACAGCACGTTGACGCTTTATTTTAAAAATGAAAAATGGGATTTCAAGCTTAAATTTTCTGGAGAAGACACTATTGTTCTAGCACCAAAAAAGTCATCAGATCTAGCTTACAAACTAGTGATTGTGCCGTTTCCTGAATTTTAGTTTTTTTGAATTCTTAGTACTTCTGTTCTGCCTTCACAAAAAATCTTGGCGAAGTAAATACCATTTGAGTATGCGGATAAATCCAATTGACTAGAATTGAAATCCCCCATCTTTGAACCATTAATGGAATGAATTTCAACTCGATTTATAGGTTGATTTGAGGAAATTGTAATTAGTCCAGTTGTAGGATTAGGAAAGGCTACTAGTGAAGATGAAGATTGTTCAGTAATACCAACTGGATCATCTTTACGCGCAACAATATCATCTAAATACAATTTAAAACCATCATTCGTTACATTGACAAATGCGATATATACTTGTTGGTTAACATAGCCTTCACCGCTTAAATTAATTTGACGGGTAGTCCATTCCACATTTTCTTCTTGAATATAACCAATCGTATCTGTAAAACTCGAAGGGTCAGTATTAGTGGTAGAAATGACTACTAAGTAATCGTCAGGCCAAGATGCATCTTGCGAACGTGCCTTCCATTGGATGAAATTTCCAAATGAACTTAGTGAAAGGGGAGGAGTGATTAACCATCTGTTAGCCGTACCAGCTGGTTCGAAAAACGAAGTAGATGCAGCCACAGTATCATTAGGAAAATCAGTGTCAATTGTCGAGATCCATGCATTAGTATATTCAGCGACTTGTGAAGACGGGATGTTAAAATCGTTATCGATAATCGTATATGTCGAAGGAATTCCCTGCTGAAAATCAGTTGAAAGAATAATTTGCTGACCAAATGAAAGTGAGCATTGAAACGAAAACAAAAAAATAAAATAGCGCATTTTACAACCTTAGATTACAAAAGTAACGAAAGGAGATCAATTGACGAGGAGAATAAGGATATCTTTAAATTCTTGGTAAAATAGGTCAAACTCGATTAAGCGCGATTTTAGAAAATGGTAAAGTTTCTCGTGGTCATCTTTTTGATAGAAGTTGCCATCTTCAGTCGACCAATAAATGCGTGAAATAGTTCGACCATCTGGAAGTATATGATTCTCTTCCCAGTTGGTATTAATTGTCATTGTGGATTCCATGACACGTTTTAACTCACACATTTGCTCCCAAATGATGGCCCGAATGCCGTCGTCTTTTGGTTGTATATCGAGACATAGTCGCGCACCATTACTATCCGCCTCAAGTCTGACGTATATGCCTTTAACATCTGAAGGATAGTTTAACCAATTCATTCGTCGTCCATTCGATGAATGAATTTTTTTCATATGGTCTTTAAAACCAGTCCAAAACGAAATATTGAGTAAACGATATTCTTCTTTTGATAACATGGGATAAAAATACGATCTTTTCGAAGATCAAATTATGTAACTTGTGTTACCTGAAATGACTATTGAAAGAAGTAAGTTTGTGAAAAATGTTTTATGATGAAAAGAAAATTTTTAGGGGTATTGATACTAGGTGTTTTATCACTCGGATTTTTATCTAGCTTAAATGCTAGTAACACACTTCCAACGAGTTGGAGTCAAAAATCACCGATTTTTAAAGTTGTATCGGCGAGTGAGTTTAAAACGTTAATGGAAAAAAAAGGAATACAGTTAATTGATGTGCGAACACCACAAGAAGTTGGAAAAGGAAAGATTGGTAATGCGAAGAATCTTGATTTTTATGGAGCTTCATTTAAATCAGAGTTGAATAAATTAGACAAAACAAAACCAGTGTTGATTTATTGTCAAAGTGGAAACCGAAGTGGACAAGCTGTAAATATGATGAAATCCATGGGATTCACAGAAGTTTATGATCTAAAGGGAGGTTGGGGTGCTTGGCCTAAATGATTTGTTAAGCGATCTTAAAAGCGATGAGTGAGTCATCGCTTTTTTTATTCGTTAACTATTGTATTTAACATAATATTAATTATAAGACAATTAATATTACGCTTTTCGAACATGCACAGCGTTTGGACCTTTTTGTCCTGGCATTGTTTCGAATGTTACCTTATCACCCTCGGCAATCGGATCAATGATTCCGTTTATGTGAACAAATATATTCTCTTGAGACTGAAGATCTTTAATGAATCCATATCCTTTGGCTGAATTGTAATAAGACACTTTTCCTTGACGTACTTTAGATGATTCATCTTCCTCACGTTTTGGAACGCCAATTTCTATAGAGCTTGCTTTAACTGATTTTTTCTTAGTTGGATCCGGCGGCGTATCTGTAATATTTCCAAACTCATCCACATATGCCAACATACTTTCCAAACCGCCTCCAGGTGAGCTTGCCTTTCTTTCTTCCTTTTTAAGCTGTTTGTCTTTACGCTTCTTGATTTTTAATTTTTCTTTTTCTTTTTTACTGAAGGTCTCTTGGGATTTTGCCATTCGATTCTTTGTGTTTATATTATGTTAAATAAAATCCTATTCCTAAACGGAATGCACGCTGTACGAATGGAAACAGAAAAACAGAGAAATGCTCACTAAATCAATCCAGGAAGTCCGTTTTATTTAAACGGTTTGCAAAGGTAAGCTAATTTTTCTGATGTACAAAGAGGCGGCTACTGATGAGTGCTACTCTACTTGTGTTGAATCGAGCTCATTTTCCCAGTAATCATTAAGGATAGCCACAAGTTTTCTCGACATATTATTAAAGTATCTTTTGGTACGGTATCCACTTACCCAATTGATTCCGCGAATGGCATTTGTGAAAAAGATTTCGTCTGCAGCGAGCAAGTTTTGCGGCATGATAGTACATTCGTACACTTTTATGCCATTTTGCAAAGCGAGGTTAATCACTTGCATACGCATTGTGCCGGCTAAGCAGCCTTCTTCAAGTCCAGGGGTATAGAGCACACCATTACTAACAAGAAACATATTACAACTCGAACTTTCTAATATTCCGCCTTTGTCATTAACGATCAAGACATCATCTAAATTTCGTGACTGTGCGTTGATGGCAGCCATAACATAGACTAATCCACTTTTCGTCTTGAAATTGGACAATACGTTTTTTTGTTTTTTAATTTCAGTGTACTGGTCAATTTCTAAACCTTTGGAATTCAGTTCGAAATTATTTGAAGCGTACGGATATACTTCAATAAAAAATGTGGCGTCATTCGACTCAGGCAAATAAGCTCCTCCTGAAATCCTATCCAATGAAATTCTACACCTCCCCCCTTCTGTTATACCTGATTCCCTGCATAATTCAACGATTCGCTCATGAAAGAACAGCTCGGTATAAAATACTGGTGTACGTATTTTAATTGCTTTTGCCCCTTCAATCATGCGATGGATATGGTTCGATAAATTAATCGGCATACCGTTCATTATCCGTATGCTTTCAAACACGCCATCACCGTATACATGTCCTCTGTTTCCGGCATGTATAGTCGGCGAATCATTTGTTAAAACTGAACCATTATTATTAATGTACAGCATAATCGTCAAAATAGAAGATTCAGAAATTCTTTTCCTTTGTCAATATTAGTAAATAAAGCGAAAAGAATACCAAAGATTGCACCTCCAATGTGTGCGTCATGAGCAATACCAGAAGTAGATTTTTTATCTGCCCAATATTCAAATGCCAGATATAGCGGTCCAAATAAATAAGCCGGAATTGGAATAGGAAGAAATATAAGCATCAATTCCATTGTTGGATTCCATACAATCGAGGCAAAAATCACAGCCGAAACTGCTCCTGATGCGCCTAATGAACGGTATGAAGGGTTGTCCTTATTGCGCAGATATGGGATCAACGTTGCGGTCGCACCACCAAACACATACAGCAACATAAACTTCGTTTGTCCTTGTGCTGCACCGAACTCCATTATCCATTGCTGTTCTAAAATTGAACCGAGAAAATATAACGATAACATATTGAAAATAAGGTGCATGTAATCAGCATGAAGCAACTGATGCATAAACATAGGCAGTATGTTCTGGTGGTGTTTCATGTCAAAAGGTGAAAACATCCATTTGTTCATGAAACTTCTGTTTCCAAATGCATGGATAGAGATTGCGCTGGTAATGATTATTATAGCAAAAACGACAGAGATCATAAGTGCAAAAATAAGTTTATCTTTCCATAAAATTAAGCTATTCAAGGAAGTTCAGAATGAAAATGAACCATTTACCACTTTTATCGGGACTGTTAATATTACTATCATGTTCATTACAAGAGGATAAAGCACCCGTTGCTGTTTTAGATGATTCCACCGTTTCCCGTAAGGAAAAACTTATTTATGTTCTTTCGGATGAAAACTTACTCAAAATGGGTTTTAATTCTGAACAAATTCCTGCACTTCAAGCCTTTTATAAAACACGTAATTACCATCCACTCTGGATCAATGATTCCGCCGTTACTAACCGTGGTATTGAATTGCGATCGATTATTGACAGTAGTTATTGTTTTGGTATACCTAAAAACAGGTTAGTCCCTAAACGACATCAATTGAAATATATTGAAGAAGAGGTTTATTTGACTGGTAATATATCTTTGATATACAGTGATTTGAAATATGGATTTATTGATTTTGAAAAAAAGAAATACAAGACAAAATCACTCACTGAGATTTCCAGATTGGATTCACTTTTGAGTTTAAATAAGGATAATTTGCTCGATTCTGTATTGTTAAAAGTACATGCCTCAGACACCAATTATCAATTTATGGCGAAGGGGCTTTATGCGTTTGCAAAATCCGTTAAAAGTGACACGTTCAATTATGCTTTCAAACCAGAAAAGAATGATACAATTGCGTTTAAGAAAACAGCAAAAGCATTTGTCAGGAGAGGTCTGTTAGCAGGGCAAAACGTGAGTGATTTTGGTCTATGGCAGGAATCGGTTAAAAAACTACAACAGTGGCATGGGTTTTCCCAACATGGGCACTTCGATAAAAACACGTGTGCGGCATTGAACGAAAGTAATTACCGCAAAATTATTAGACTGTCAATTGAATTAGATAAACTTCGGCAACAGGAAAAACGACCTAAAAAATATGTGCTAATAAACATCCCATCTTTTCAGTTGAATTACTTCTCGAGCGATACATTGCGCGCAATTCACCGAATAATTTCAGGAAAAGTGACCAATCCAACACCAACTCTTCGATCTAAGATAAATTCAATTGTGGTCTATCCATTTTGGAACGTCCCGTACTCCATTGCTAAAAATGAAATCCTACCAGCGGTTAAGCGAAATGCGAATTACCTAAGACAAAATAACTACCGCATATACAGTAACGGAAAAGAAATAGACCCGCATCAAGTCAATTGGAGAAGTATTCGCGGAGGATTTCCGTACAAAGTGGTTCAAGATCCAGGTCCAAAGAATAGCTTGGGAATAATTAAATTCGAATTCCACAATAACTTTTCGGTTTATGTCCACGATACTCCTTCAAAATCACTTTTTAATTCAGATGTTCGAGCCTTTTCCCACGGGTGTATGCGCTGTCAACAGCCAGTTGATCTCGCTAAGTTGATTCTTTTATACGACTCTCTACCTTACAAACCAAATCCGTACACTGCTGATTCGTTGGACACCCTTATTCAGCGTGCGAAAAATTTCCCTATTCGTTTAATAGATCCAGTTCCAATTTTTGTTGAATACCATACGGTTACCGCGAACAGAAAGGGAATAATTATCCATTTGGATGTGTATAAAAAAGAGGAAGATTTTATTGCCTTCATGGAAAAGTAACCAATTGTGTTGCTACTTTTGATAAAACTTATTTCAATGGAACTCATCATATCTCCTTCAGTACTTTCCTGTGATTTTGCTAATATTCAACGTGATGTCGAATTAATTAATGAATCAAAAGCAGATTGGTTCCATGTAGATGTGATGGATGGTGTGTTCGTGCCGAATATTTCATTTGGTTTTCCCGTCGTTGAGGCCATAAAAAAACATTCGAAGAAACCATTAGATGTTCACTTAATGATTCAGCAACCAGATAATTATATTAACCAATTCAGAGACGCTGGTGCAGATCTGCTAACGGTGCACTATGAAGCATGTACGCATTTACACCGCACAATTCAAGCTATTCATTCGGCAGGTATGAAAGCGGGTGTCGCAGTTAATCCGCATACTCCTGTTGACTTGCTTCAAGAAGTTATCGAAGAACTAGATTTAGTCTTAATCATGTCTGTTAACCCAGGTTTTGGTGGACAAAAATTCATAAAAAATGCCGTTCTCAAGGTTGAGCAAGCGAAAAACTTGATACACCAACGAGGATCACGCGCCCTTGTAGAAGTAGACGGAGGTGTAAATCTTTCGACAGGTAAAGAACTGGTTCTTGCGGGTGCTGATGCCTTAGTGGCGGGAAGTTTTGTTTTTGGCTCCGGTAATCCGAAGCAAACCATTCATGATTTAAAAGAGCTAAAAGCTTAAATGACAGATTTTTTCGTTGAGAAGTTCGAATTGGATTATCATTCAAATGAATTGATTATTCGATCGATTGAAGAGCAAGAAGATCATTTGCCTACGGAGGTCATTGCTGTTTTTTCACACATCATCAATATGCATCACATCTGGCTGGCTCGATTGAAGAATTGTAAGGCCGAATCAGATGCATGGGACAAGCTTCCTATCGCCTATCTGAGCGACTTAAATCGACACAATTACCTTGAAACGTTGCAATACATTCAAGAATTGGAAGACCATACATTACAGGATAAGTTCTCTTCTGATTCATCTGATTTCCCACTAAATTGTGCTGATGTACTTTTTCACATCCTTCAACATAGCGCTTACCATAGAGGACAGGTCATTCGGGAGTTAAAAGTAAATAAGTTAGCTTTTCCTTCCATGCAATGGATTCCAATTGATTAATTTTGTGATGAGTAACGAAATTAAAACGTTGCGTTTCATTACCATGCGTTTCATTCTATGTATAGTTTTTTTAACCTCTTCGGTTGTTCATGCGCAACTTGATACGCTCATGTTGAACCATGAAAAAAAACTGGAACAATTGCTATCATCCTTGCGATCAGCGCAAACGAATGAAGATAAAATAAGTCGTAATGAGGAGTTGAAGACCTATTTTGCTGGTGTGTTAAAATTACCTCAATCGTTTACTTATCCCTTTTCTCAGCTCAAATCAATTGGATGTATTGATAGTCCGGACAAGCAAGTCAGAATTATTAATTGGAATATTGAACTTGATGAGCAACAGCAATTGTACACCTGCTTTATTGTCAGATTTGATGTAAAGAAAAAAAAGTATAAGACCACATTACTAGTTGATAATCAGGAGAATGTAGGAATAAAGCCCGAGGGCGTATTGGACGCTAACAATTGGTACGGTGCACTTTATTATAAAATTGTACCTTTTGATAAATTATCAAAGCCTCTCTACCTTATTCTTGGTTGGGACGGGAACAATTCAATGAGCACGTTGAAGGTTATTGATGTCCTGTCCTTTAGTAATGATAATCCGAAGTTTGGACATCCTATTTTTAAGATCAAAGATGCGACTTATAAACGGGTGTTTTTTGAACATTCAAAGAAAGTAACCATGTCTCTTAAATATGAGGAGCAATATTCACGAATTGTATTTGACCATTTGTCGCCTGAATCCCCTGCTTTGGAAGGATTTTATTCGTTTTATGTACCTGATTTTACCTACGATGCCTTTGTCGCGCAAGGAACGAAATGGGTTCTTTATGAGGATGTAATTGCCGTTAATGGTCCTGGTGACGAAAAAAAGACGTTTGTATTTGTACAGAATCCAAAAACAGGCAAATTGGAAAAGAAACCTATAAAGCGGAAATGGCAATCTCCAGAAGATCGCAATGCACCCGTGACGGGATTAAAGCATCAAGCAATGACTCCGGATATGGATGATAAAAACCCGGTTGAATTAGAAAAAAACCTGTCGAACAAAAAAGGTAAAAAGGATAAAAGAAAAGTGGGTGAAATGAGTACTACACTCGGTAACGGATCAAAAAAAGGCAAGAAAAACTAATGTATAGTCTAATTATAATCAATCGATTACCCTTTTTGCTCATTCGCTTAAACATCGCCACAACTTCTTGTTTTAATTGGTTAACTTTAAGAACTATCCTATTATTATGAACAAAAATTTATACATCGTACCTTACG
>JBILNH010000178.1:0-4996 GCA_044375095.1 Crocinitomicaceae bacterium | reverse complement strand
CTTGGAAATAAAGTGGAAGTTGAGATTATTATTTTATACATCGCAAAGTCAACTAGCGACGCCACACAAGCAACTGCAAAACTTACTCAACTCATTTCCACTCTGCAACCTCCGGCTTCTGTTAATTTATCACATGTTGTAAAGGAAGGATCAATTTTCGAGGACATTGCATCGGTCGCTTTGAAGAAAAATGCTCAGCTCGTTATAATGGGTACGCATGGCGCAACTGGTTTGCAAAAATTAATGGGTAGTAATGCCATGAAAGTTATTTTGAGTACGGAAATTCCTTTTTTAATCGTGCAAAAGGATACTGTTCCAAGATCCATTAATGAAGTTGTTGTACCCATCGACTTAACCAAAGAAAGCTTACAAATTGTCAATTTAGCAGGTGATATGGCTGCTATTTATGGCGCAACTGTTCATGTTATTGGAGAAAAACAAAATGATGAACTATTGAGTCAACAGATGAAAAACCGAATTCTTATCGTTAAAAACCAATACGACGAAAGGAAGGTGAAGTCAGAGGTTGAATTCATGCCCCGTGGAGGATCGTACCAAAAGAAAATAATGAACTACTGCGCTCAGAAGCAGATCGATTTAATCGCGATCGCTTACCATTCGGAGAGTCTATTGCCGCAATTTGATACCTTTGCACAATCATTAATCACGAATGACCAGAAAATTCCTTGTTTAATCTTGAAATCAAAACTGGCTTCGGCATTGTATTTTTAAGGTGAAGATTGGAAAAACAACAACACTCGTTATAAATCGATTTACAGATCCAGGTGCTTATTTAGTTGATAATGAAGGTAATGATGTCCTTTTGCCAAATAAGTATTTAACGTCATCAATGCAAGAAGAACAAGAAATTGATGTTTTTCTTTACAAAGATTCTGAGGATCGAATTGTTGCAACTACCGAAACTCCATTCCTTCAGTTGGGTGAATTTGCTTATTTGAAGGTTGTTGATGTCAATGCATTTGGTGCTTTTGTAGATTGGGGACTTGAAAAACACCTGTTGATTCCATTTAAAGAGCAGATGGCAACAATGGAATTAGGTGGTTATTACCTTATCACATTGCAACACGATGAATTAACCGATCGACTCTTCGGATCTGCAAAAATTAAAAAGTACATCGAACCATGTGATGACCAAATGCTCATGGGACATGAGGTAAACCTCTTGATTGCAGATCGAACACCATTAGGCGTAAAAGTAATTGTCAATAACCGTTTTCAAGGAATTATTTTCCGAAGCGACATCAATAGGCCACTTAGAAGAGGCGAAAAATGCACTGGCTACGTTTCTCAAGTGCGAGATGATGGCAAGTTAGATATTCGATTGGAAAAAGTGTCGCCTGAAAAATACGATGACGCAGCTTTGCATCTCATGCAATTGTTGAATGAGAAAAAAGAACTTCCATTTTCAGATAAAAGCGATCCGGATGATATTCGGGAGTTTTTTGGAATGAGCAAGAAAACATTCAAACAAGCAATTGGTAAATTATACAAGGATCGAAAAGTAGAACTAACTGAAACTTCGATACGTATCGTTGAGGACTAAATCCCCCAGTTTTCTTTGAATCGAATGGCTTGCCTGCGCGAAATTTCGATTTTTTCTCCTGTTGTTAATTCAACCATTAACCCGCCGTTAAACCACGTTTCAACGGATAAAATCCATTCAATATTAACGATGTGTTTGCGGTTTGCGCGAAAAAAAAAGTGGGGATCCAGAAGTTCTTGAAAGCTGTTTAAAGACCTCAGTAACATGGGTTTATTTTGGTGAAAATGTACTTTGACATAGTTGCCATCAGACTCAAACAATCGGATATCTGTAAGTGAGACAAACCAGCTTTTATCACCATCACGGATATATACCTTGTCTGTTATGGTAAGTTTTTTCTTTTCTAATGGTTGTTCTTTAACGCTGTCCCATTCATCTTGCTCATCTTGTAAAATCCTATTGAATGATTCCTTTAAACGGTTTGGATTAATGGGTTTGAGCAAGTAATCAAATGCGCCAACCGAAAAAGCAGAAATGGCGTGATCCTCATGCGCTGATACAAAGATAACGTATGGAGGGTTGTTTAATCCCTTCACGAATTCAATTCCGTTCATACCGGGCATATTTATATCAACTAATAAGATGTCCGGCTCAAGTGATGGCAATAATATTTTTGCCTCTTCCCCACTCGATGCTTCACCAATGAGTTCGACCATTTCTAGCGATTGGAGAAGCAACTTAAGTTCTTCACGCGCCAATCGTTCGTCATCAATTATAAATACGGTATGTTTTTTCATCATTCAATTATTGGGATGGTTAGTTCAGCGTGAACCGAATGATTCGAACTATTCAAGGTGAAAACAGCATTGTTTTGATAAAAATAGTTCAATCTTGATTTTAAATTTTGAATTCCAACACCTTCATTTCCAATGGAGGAAAAGACACCCGGATTTGATACAAGAATATGGATATCGTTCTCTTGTTCAGTTACTTGAATGACCACCTTTCCTCCTAAGGGCTCTTTTGCAATCCCATGTTTTATGGCATTCTCCACTAACAACTGAAGTGTAAATGGCGGTAGTGTTATATCGGTGTTTTTAATATTTACAATCCATTCAACTTGAAGTCGATCTTCAAATCGCATCTTTTCGATAAGCAGGTAATTTTCTACCATTTTAAGTTCATCTTTCAAACCAATTTTATCAAGTCGGCCTGAATTCAAGGAACTCCTAAGTAGTTCTGAAAGATTGGTAATTGCCATTTTTGCCTCCTCTGGATTTAGGGAAATGAGTGCGCGAATACCATTCAACGAATTGAAAAGAAAATGAGGATTAAGCTGACTTTTCAACTGATTCAATTCGGCCTCTTGCCTGGCTACTTCCAATGAAATGTTTCGAAAACGTTCCTGATAAGCTTGTCTAATGAAATGGTATAAAAAATAGATAAGGTTCCAAATAATAATAAGTACAACATTTCCAACGTATTGAAAAACAAATACTTTCCAATTTACCTTAATGCTTTTCTCAAACATGACGTCCTCAATTAATTCAGTAATAAACGTCATAATTAAAGCGGCAATTAACGATCGAATAAGTACGACAAGGATAAGACGGGTAGAAATTTGCTTGCCCCATCCATAGCGCTTATAGATTACATGTAGTGCATGAGTTGAAATCAATCCGGCGAATACGGTAATGAACAGTTGAGTGAACACCAAACTGGTCAGCTGAATTTCACCCAAGACCAACGATGTGAACAATAAGAATAAAAAATAAACTGTCCAGCCAAGAGTTTGTGAAATCCAGTACCTTAAATTACCACGCATCTTGTAAAAATACATATTCAACTAATTTGTGCTTTCAAAATGAGTGAAAATCGAAGCAGTACAACATTGATGATTACCTAAATATCGATACACGTTACATTCGGACTACCTAACCTTTTTCAATTTTTATTATTTCATAGAAAGTCGAGCAGTTTTCCACTGATTGTATTAACTTTGCCTCCCGTAGTTACAAACGTCCATTCATGTCAAATTCCACTAAATACGTATTTGTAACCGGCGGTGTTACTTCTTCCCTCGGGAAAGGCATCATTTCAGCCTCTCTAGCAAAGTTGCTTCAGGCTCGCGGGTATTCAACAACGATTCAAAAGTTAGATCCATACATTAATATCGATCCAGGAACACTGAATCCATATGAGCATGGCGAATGTTTTGTTACGGATGATGGGGCTGAAACAGATTTAGACCTAGGTCATTATGAACGATTTTTGAATGTTCCAACTTCCCAAGCAAATAATGTCACTACAGGACGGATTTATCAGTCTGTCATTGAAAAAGAACGACGCGGTGAGTTTCTTGGTAAAACAGTTCAAGTTATTCCGCATATTACGGATGAAATAAAGCACCGTATTCAGTTATTGGGTAAAGGTGGACAATACGACATCGTCATTACGGAAATCGGTGGTACTGTAGGAGATATTGAATCACTTCCATATGTTGAAGCTGTGAGGCAAATGATGTGGGAGTATGAAAATGACTGTATTGTTGTTCACCTTACACTTGTACCTTATTTAGCTGCTGCTGGTGAATTAAAAACAAAGCCAACTCAGCACTCCGTAAAGCAATTACTTGAATTGGGAGTGCAACCAGATATATTGTGCTGTAGAACAGAACACGAGTTGGATTTGACATTGCGTAAAAAGATTGCCAAATTCTGTAATGTTAGTATGAATGCAGTGATCGAATCGCGTGATGCAGATTCTATTTACGATGTTCCACTGCTTATGCAGACGGAAGAATTGGACAAAGTTGTCCTTGAGAAACTTGGTTTGCCATCAAAAACAACGCCCGATTTGACACAATGGAAGTCATTTCTGGATCGATTGAAAAATCCAACAAAAGAAGTTACTATTGGTTTGGTTGGTAAGTATGTGGAGTTGAAAGATTCTTACAAATCGATAAGTGAGTCGTTTATCCATGCAGGTGTAGCGAACGAAGCTCGAGTTCATGTAAAATGGATCCATTCTGAGCGCTTAACTACTCAAAACATATCTGAAGAACTTTCAGGCTTGGACGGGATTTTAGTGGCTCCTGGTTTTGGTTCTCGTGGAATTTCAGGAAAAATAGAAGCTGTGCGTTTTGCCCGTGAACAAAACATTCCTTTCTTGGGAATTTGTCTTGGAATGCAGGTTGCTGTCATTGAGTTCGCGCGACATGTACTCGGTTATTCAGATGCGCATACCACAGAAATCGCTGAAGACAGCGCATATCCAGTGATCAGTATGATGGCCGAGCAAAAATCCATTTCGAACATGGGAGGGACAATGCGTTTAGGGGCATACAAGTGCCAGCTAAAGCCAGGCTCAATGGCTTTTCACGCATATAATACGGATACAATTGTTGAACGTCACCGACACCGGTATGAATTTAACAATGATGACCTTGCTCAGTTTGAACAAGCTGGAATGAAAGCAACAGGTAAAACTCCC
>JBILNH010000154.1:0-5809 GCA_044375095.1 Crocinitomicaceae bacterium | reverse complement strand
ACGGTCCTATAGCTTCCTCCTGCTCTGCGCTCCGGCGGACAGGCAACTTCGCTATAGGACAGATAAATTGAAATAAGTTGCATTCGTGTAACACGGTCCTATAGCTTCCTCCTGCTCTGCGCTCCGGCGGACAGGCAACTTCGCTATAGGACAGATAAATTGAAATAAGTTGCATTCGTGTAACACGGTCCTATAGCTCAGTTGGTTAGAGCACCTGACTCATAATCAGGTGGTCCCTGGTTCGAGCCCAGGTGGGACCACAAAACAGTGTGAGAGTGAAGTGCGAGAGCGGTTCACTCCACGTTGTTTTACTTCGCTCTCACTCTCACACTCACTCTTCTGATCTTTTCTAGGAATTTTATAATGAAACTCTCCATTCTTTCATGGCATCCACATCCTCCCTCAAAAAGTTCGATACTTCTGACCTGTCGCCCACTAAAAACAGCGTGAGACCGCGAAGCAGCAACGAAGTTAGTGAAGAGCGAGAGCGATGAACTCTACGCTGTTTTTTAGTTGTACGTATTATCCCTTTTCAATAGGTCAAAAAGTGATGTATTGACATAGATTGTTTCCTTCCATACTTTTCTTGATTGAAGAATGCCAATTTGCTCCAGTGCTTTGAGGTATTTTGCTGCTGTAATCCTAGTAATCGACAAGCGTTTTTCTAAATACTCACTTTTACTGTATGGATGCTCAAATAACAACTCAATCAATTCTTTACTGTAAATTTTCGGAACTTGAAGCATCGCTTTTTCCTTGGTTTGTTCGAACAGTGAATTGATTTCGGTGACCTGATTTATGGTTGCCCGTGCAGTCATTTCGACTCCCTTTAGTATATATAGAACCCATTCCTCCCAATTGTTTTCGGTTCTTACCTCCTGAAGCAACCGATAATAGGCTGACTTATTATCAATGATATATCCACTCAAAAATAATATGGGCTGTTTTAGCAATCCTGTCATAATCAAGTAAAGAATGTTAAGTATCCGTCCGGTACGACCATTGCCATCATAAAAGGGATGAATACTTTCAAATTGATAATGTTGAATAGCCATATTTATCAATTGGGGAATTTCGTCATCATCAAGATTGATAAATTGTTCTAGATTTCTCAAAAGTGAATAAACAATATCTGGCTGATCAGGAGGTGTATAAATAACTTTTCCCGTTGATGAATTCCTGAGTGCTGTTCCCGGTAATTTACGAATACCTGCATTGTTCTCTTCAAGGATTTGTTGAATTTCAACAATCGTATTGATTGTGAGCATATCATTTTTCTGAATAGCCCTCAATCCATATAACATGGCTTCACGGTACCTTAACACCTCCTTTGTTGCACTATCGATTTGATTACCTTTTGCTGACAAAGCTTGATACAATTTATCTTGCGTAGTAATCACATTTTCAATTTCTGAACTTGCTCTCGCTTCCTTCAAAATAACGGCATTGAGTAAAATTTCCGGATTAGGTAAAATATGTACGATACCTTTTAATTCTGCAAGTGCAACTGACGATTTCACCAATTGCTTCAAAATAACAACCGATTCAATAAGCTCTTTAGCAGGAGGCAATAAGGGCAGTTCATTAAATGGTAAATCAGCGCTATCTTTTCTATTCATTTCTTTATTTGTCATGTAAATTATTTTTACCTGATAGGATAATCAAGTAAATATAATGTTATTTTTTATACATGATAATGCATTCATGTATAAATGATCTACTTAATCGAATTCACATGATAATCACTCCAAATTCGCCCACTAAAAACAGCGTGAGACCGCGAAGCAGCAACGAAGTAAGTGAAGAACGAGAGCGATGAAATCCACGCTGTTTTTTTTGATCTTGATTGCACTACCACCTATTCGTTGACTTGATCAGTTCACCATCTGATAAATCAATTGGTCTATTTTCTGTTGTATCTTTAAAATAGTACTCATGAATACTCACATTGTAACCAAATCCACAATCCGAATCACTTGTCAGTTGATGAATAAAAACGCCGTTATCATCAAACAAGAAGACAATCTTACATTCTGCATCTTCGTACATCTTTGCGCTTAAAACCCCGAGGTTTCCAAAAAGTTTCATTTGACCGGTCAAACTACCCATATTGTATGAAGGTGGGCCTTTTACGTATTCTAAATTGAAGTAATACAGGCCATTTTTGAAATAAAGATCAATTGAACCTTGAGGGCCATTTTCATATTCAAAACTATAACTTCCGGCATATATGTCACTTGTGGTTTGACCAAGAATTAATGCGTTGGAATTTTTAGCAAGTAGTGAATCCATCTTTGACTTCAAGGCTTTCAAATTGGCATCTTTTCGCACATTTTCTTCATTCAGTTTTGTTACCGATTGTGAATGCGAATTGTTCTCCATTTGGAGTTTTTCCTTCTCTTGTGTTACTGTTTTGAGTGCTTGTTCCGTTTTACTTTTTTGCACATTCAATTCCTTCACAAGCGCGTCTTTCTCGTTTAATAATTTGGTGTACGTATTTAAAACACTCGTTATACTGTCTAATTTCTGCGATAACTCTGCAATCTGCTCCTTCTTCGATTGCGCAAACGACAGGTTGGTTAGCAATACGGTCAACAAAACAAGTAGCTTCTTCATGTTTGATGGTTGTAAATTTTGATGTGCTAAGCTAATGGTTTCCGGTCAATGCGAGAATGAATGGTTGATTGTTTTGTATTATGGTTTTAAATGACGAATGGGAGATAATCATCGGATAAATTCTTATCTAATTTCATCTTGGAAATGAGGATATAACTATTCAATACTTGATTTCAAAAAGGTGAATCATTTTATCAAATGAATTATTTATTGCGATATTCTGTCTTTCTGAGGCGTTTAGAAAAGAGATTTTAAACCCATCATAACTTTGTTTACTAATATATCTCAGTCCGTTGGAGATCAATAGTTTCCTAAATGAATTATCTGTGTTTATCGTTAAATTAAACCAATTGTCCGTGTAGCAATACTTAACACTAATATTTTTAAAAATATCCATCCATCCCGATTCAAGACGTGGTCCACTATCATTAAAATTATGAAGTAACACCGTTTTAATAGTGATCCTGTTTTTTGTCAACCATTCGTACATTCTCGTGTTTGACCATGGGAAAAAAAATAGCTCTTTTTTAATTTTTGATTTGTCAGTATGTATACAAATGAAAAATATTTTAACTAAATCATTTTCAATTTTAACCTCATTCTTTGATACGATTTCGATTTTTTCTATACCCTCAATTCCGCATATTGAAAATTCTTCGGGATAAAGATCATTGAACAATAAAACTCTCGGGTTAATGTATAGATTATTAAATGCAACATGATGAATAGGTTTTAAATCAGCACCGCAAGAGGGATACCAAAAATTCTCTGAAATTCTGATCTTATTTACAAGGTCTAATACCATATTTGTCATTTTATTAAATGAAAATTATTTAAGCAAAATATATCCGGTCAGTGTTCGTGAAATCTGAAAGGAACCTTCTTTCTTTAATCGCTTCTTTACTCGTCTTGGAAAGCGCCGATAGCACATTTCAATCAGATCAAGTCCCATTATTTTCTGATACCCTCTTGAACCTGGCTCATTATTAGGTAATTCGTGTCTGGAAGGGTATGACATACCATAAGCAGTTCGGTAAGGAATTTCACCAAGTACACATAGTCCATCGTGAATTAATAAATCTGCGGTCGCACCATGCGAACCTTGTAAATTCCAAACGATACCATGATTGATAAGGTATTGAAATAAAGGAGCAATCAATGACTCATGTAATTTACCACATTCAAACTGGCATAGAAGATTGAACCAGTTTTTATAGTTGATTTCATTTTTTAATTTCATAGATGAGTGGATATTAATTTCTAGAGATCCCTAGTACCAAGGTTGGCACACCATATACTGTTTGTATTGATTCTATTTTTCGACGTGTACTATCTACTGAACAATGCCAAATATGGCCGAATTGTGAGGGATTATCTGTAACGATCATTATTGCAACATCAATTATACCGTTCGTATGATCGGCCATGAACTCAAAAAAGTCAGCATAAACAACCCTTTGATGACCTATTTCTATCTCTACTGGGACTCTTCCTTTTCGAAGATCATATCTCAACTCAGTTGCACTTGGACAGGGTGATTCCAACTCCCAATCTTGAAATGTATCAGCAAATCTGTTTTGAATTTGTCTTGAATAAGAATTATTACCATTAGGGTTTTCCAATAATTCAAAATTATCATCATTTAATACTGTTAAAATTTCATTTAACTGCTCAGGATATTTAGATCTTAAAATCTCCATCGCACATCGGTAATTAAATTCGCTGGTTACTCTCATAGTTACTGGTTTTTAAAATTTTCAATAATTAATTCAATGTTCCTTTTCCCTACTTTATTCATGCTATGCACCATACATTCAGGAATACATCGTGCATTCGTTTTACAAAAGTCTATAAGCCATTGAGCGGCATGATAACCTGTTTTCACCTCCATTTTATCATATTCTATCTCACGCTGATTCTCCTCTTTGTAATGATCAAATGATAGGTCATGATCGAAAGAAATAATATCAGGTAAACCAAATTCATCAATGTATGATACAAAAGCTTCATATGATTTAACAATAACCCATGTATTGTTATCCTCGTATAACGGATGTATTGTGTCCCTCCAGACCATTTCAGGAGTTCTGACGTCATCCAAAAAAAGTTTCTTCATAAAGTCAGTTTTTAAATAATAAATAATATTCACTAGATCGTTTTCTGTTTAACTGATATGACATCTCAGTTAATTTTTTCTCATTTATGTACTTTTGAGAAACTACTATCCTACATACCTGTGTAGTCTCAACTGGATGTAAGCGAAAAACATAAGCTCTTGGTTTCCCATTGTGTTTAATCGATCGATTAAAAATGTAGCATCTTTGTCCAGGAAAGGCCGCAATGTCAAACAACGCAGACCAAATAATGCTTTGCTCAGAGATAAATTTACTTTCTGGATCATTGTGTTCTTTTTGAAGAAAATACAAAAATCTCGATTTCGACATCCCCAAATACGTGCCCTTCGGATGTAAAATTTTTTCAACTACTTTGAAATCCGCAAACATAATTGCACAATACAACATGCTTGAAATATTCTCTGCTCGCTTATTTTTCTTTAAATCTATTTTCATTTTTTTCAATACAATTTTAGGTTAACAAATTATCTTTTTGTTAATTACTGACAATGTGGTAGTTAGGTGAATTACTAACTACTTTATACTATGTTCTATTGATAGGTTTTACTCTGGCTTGATTGGTAATTCAAATTCCTTCTTACCCTCCTTCCCAGTTTTAAAAGCCGTTGCAATTTCATCTACTTTCTGCTGAAGCGCATTGACTATGGCCTCTAATTGATAAGGTTCAGCAACATAATTCGAACGAACTGCAAAACGTTTTAATCTGTCCATATTTTCAAGGACATTGTTAACCCTAAGGGGTGCGATTTCTTCAAATCTTTGTTTAGGTGTTTTCATCAATATAATTTAATTATGATACAAATATATAAATTTTATTTTAATTATACAAATTAATACTGTTTTATTATTTACAATATAACTATATCAATCTATTTATTTAATATATCTGTTATATAATCGCTTATATATTTTGGCTAAAGACCTTCTTTAATTCAACAAACATAACTAAAGAGCTGGTTAATCAAACCCATATTCAATGATGTGAAAAATGAAAATCACTGAAATTATTTTTTGTATTTATTATTTCCTTAACTGCATATCGTTTCGATACATGTAAG
>JBILNH010000152.1:0-5864 GCA_044375095.1 Crocinitomicaceae bacterium | reverse complement strand
TTGATTAGATACCGGGTCCCATCAGGTGAACATATTCGGGTAGATGATGCGTATTTAGAAGGAATGGATATTCCAATTTATTACGACCCAATGATTGCCAAGTTAATCGTTTGGGGATCAACACGAGAGGAAGCAATAGAACGAATGATATCCGCAATAGACGACTACCAGATTTCAGGCTTACATACCACTTTAGATTTTGGGAAATATGTATTAAAGCATGAAGCATTTAGAAGTGGGAATTTTGACACGAATTTCGTCAAACATTATTTTGAAGATCCCGCCGTCATGCATGAAGCGATGCAAGAGGAACAAGAAGCTTTGCAGCATGGAATAAACACCTTATGGCGTTCACTAAAAGAACGGGATATGGAAGAATTTGCTTCCCGTGAAATATTAAGTAGTTGGAAACAATCCCGTTCATAAAAAAATAAAAACTGAAACTTGAAAATCAGTTGAATTAACCATACTTTTGACCCGCTAAAATTGAGCAGATGAATTTACATGAATATCAAGGAAAATCCATATTAAAAAAATATGGTGTCGCTGTACAACGGGGTGTTGTCGTAGACAAAGCTGAAAATGCCGTGGAAGCAGCAAAACAACTCACTGAAGAAACAGGCACCAGTTGGTATGTAGTAAAAGCTCAAATTCACGCAGGTGGACGTGGGAGAGGGGTTGTTGAAGAAACCGGTTCACACGGTGTGGTACTTGCAAAAGGTATCGATCAAGTAGAAGAAAAGGTTCGAGGAATCCTTGGAGGTCACTTGGAAACTGCCCAAACAAATGGCAAGGGCAAGAAGGTAAATAAAGTCTTAATTGCAGAAGACGTATACTATCCTGGAGAAGCTCAAACAGAAGAATTCTACATGTCTGTATTGTTGGACCGTGAAAAAGGTCGCAACATCATCATGTACTCTACGGAAGGAGGAATGGACATTGAAACTGTAGCACATGATACTCCACATTTGATCTTCAAAGAAGAAATTGATCCAAGAGTTGGAATTCAAGGATTCCAAGCTCGAAAAATTGCATTCAATCTTGGGGTATCAGGTGAAGCCTTCAAGCAAATGACAAAGTTCGTTGTTGCGTTATATAGTGCATACGATGGTTGTGATGCTTCAATGTTTGAAATCAACCCAGTACTAAAAACATCAGATAATAAGGTTATTGCAGTGGACGCTAAAGTAACATTGGATGGTAATGGATTGTTCCGTCATCCGGATTATGCGGCAATGCGCGATGTGACTGAAGAGGATCCCACAGAAGTAGAGGCAGATGAAGTTGGATTGAATTTCGTTAAATTAGACGGAAATGTGGGTTGCATGGTGAACGGTGCTGGATTAGCGATGGCAACCATGGATATCATTAAACTTTCTGGAGGTAACCCGGCGAACTTCCTTGACGTTGGTGGAACTGCTAACGCTGAACGTGTTGAAAAAGCATTTCAAATTATCTTAAAAGATCCAAACGTTAAAGCCATTCTCATTAATATTTTTGGTGGTATTGTGCGATGTGATCGAGTAGCTCAAGGTGTAGTAGATGCATACAAGAACATGGGATCGATTCCAGTTCCGATTATCGTTCGCTTGCAAGGAACGAATGCTGAAGAAGCAAAGAAACTTATTGACGAATCAGGATTAAATGTACATTCTGCTGTACTTCTTCAAGAAGCTGCAGATCTGGTGAAGGAAGTCCTGGCATAATAGAAAAATTCAAAGAATTAAAGGCTTCTCAGATGGGAAGCCTTTTTCATTGGTGCTTAAATTCTACCTATCTTTGCACCCATGTCTATTTTCAATCGAAATATGATCATCTATAAAACCACTGAAGAAATCGAGATTATGCGCGAAGCGGCACAGGTCGTTAGCCGAACATTAGGAAAAGTTGCTGAAGAAATTGCCATTGGTGTTACTCCAAAGTACCTTGACAAAATGGCCGAAGAATACATTCGCTCACAAAAAGCTTTACCAGGATTTCTTGGGTTGTACGGATGTCCAAGTACCTTATTAATTTCGGTAAATGAACAGGTAGTCCATGGTCTTCCAACCGATAGACCTTTTGAGGACGGAGACGTTGTATCTGTTGATTGCGGGGCAGTGTTTGAAGGGTTTTATGGTGACCATGCCTACACGTTTGAAGTTGGAAATGTAAAACCAGAAGTGAAACAGTTGCTTCGTGTGACCAAAGAATGCTTGTACTTGGGTATCGAACAGTGTACAACCTCTAACCGATTGGAAGATATTGGTTGGGCGATACAACAGCATGCCGAAAGCCATGGTTACGGAGTAGTTCGCGATTTGGTTGGCCATGGTTTGGGTAGGACGCTTCACGAGGATCCCCAAGTACCTAATTACGGTAGACGCGGTCGTGGTAAGAAAATTCAAAACGGATTAACCATTGCTATTGAACCGATGATTAATATGGGTACTGAAAAAGTACTTCAGTTGGACGATCAATGGACAATTGTTACAGCAGACGGTCTTCCAAGCGCGCATTTCGAGCACGATATTGCGGTGGTCGATGGACAACCCGTGATCTTATCTACTTTTGATTTTATTGAAGAAGCGTTAGCAAAAAAAGGATGACACGTCAGGTAAAGGTCGTTTCGGTTGCCATCCTAATTCCCTTAATATATGGATTGATCATCTGGATTGAAACCGGATTTTTTGTACTTCCTTTTCCCCTACTCGATCTAATTTTCCTAATAACGACCATTGCCTTTGTCAGGAGGTTAATTAAGGAGTTTCCATACGCATCACTTTTTTCAGTCGCATTTGCCTTAACGCATTTACTTGCTCAACCATTTATTTGGAGTTTTTTTATCTCCGATCAAGAGATGCCAGATTTCACTTCAAATGGGACAAGTGATCTACTTAAATTCATCTCTGCATGTTTCTACATAGCATGGGGTGCCGTTTCAGTTTTTCGGAGTGAAAATAAGTTACGTATTGCGTACTTCTCAGTTTTCTTCGCTTCCTTCTCCACTGCTGTCGTATTTGATTCCAATGAACTACTGTTATTTTCGAGTCTAGTGCCCTATTTGCTCTCATTTTGGTACAAGGATATTCAACCTTTTCATCTGTTATGGCTAATTCTTACAGTATTCGAATGGATGAAATGGTTCATGAATTACTAGATAGTTCAATAATTTCATCTTTTTTCTCGTAAATACTTTGCCAATTCCAAGCTTTTCGTAATTTTGTCGCCCGAGTTCTTTGAACGAAGGTGGGATGGGTGAGAGGCTGAAACCACCAGTTTGCTAAACTGACGTACGGGTAACTGTACCGCGGGTTCGAATCCCGCTCCCACCGCATTATTGAATCGAAGCGTGAGAACGTTTGCGGGATGAGAACCCTTGGGTTCGATCCGGAACGAAGTAGAGAACACCGAAAACCATAACGATGGTTGAGGTAATCCCGCTCCCACCGGATTATTGAATCGAAGCGTGAGAACGTTTGATTTGCAGTAATTGGTAAAAGTAATATTTAACGATACAGTGAGCTAACACTTGTTAAATCGAATAAAGTTGTTACTTTTGCACGCACTTCTGAAAAGCGATTCAGAAATATGTGATGATAAGTTCGGGGCGTAGCGTAGTCCGGTCATCGCGCCTGGTTTGGGACCAGGAGGTCGCAGGTTCGAATCCTGCCGCCCCGACAAAGGGGGATGAGCGATCATCCCCCTTTTTTGATTAACAAATTAGGTCCCGTAGCTCAGCTGGATAGAGCAACGCCCTTCTAAGGCGAAGGTCAAAGGTTCGAATCCTTTCGGGATCACAGGAAAAGCCTTACATTTATGTGAGGCTTTTCTTTTTAACACTAAACAACATGCCATACTACTCCTACGTAATTCGTTCGTTAAAGAATGGAATCCTGTACAAAGGATCCACCAACAACATGAAGTACCGACTTTATCACCACAATACTGGCAAATCCCCTTACACCTCTTTACATGCACCATGGGAACTGGTAATTTTAGAAGAATTTGAAACACGATCCTTGGCAATGCGTCGAGAAAAATGGTACAAAACTGGAGTTGGAAGAGAATGGATTAATCAGCAATTAAAAGATATTTCAGCTGGACAGAACTGGTGATTGACACAATCGAAAAATCGATAATTGCAGACCTAATAAATCTTAAACTATTAAGTACAGTAAAGAATTAAATTTTATTTAGACTTAGTCTAAATACCATGTTTATGGTATTGTATTCAACATCTCTAACTAGTTATTTTGTCCTCAACTAAAAAAAAGAAAAAAATGAAGCGTTGGAATGGCATTGTACTGGTTTTTTTCATTTCATTCATTGCAAACGGCTTATTGGCGCAAGACACTTTAATACTAAAAGAACTCGTTGAAATTTCTGTCAGAGAATTAAAGCCGGATATCATTCGCCTGCCTTATATTCAGGGGACAAACATCTATTCCGGAAAAAAGAATGAAGTTGTCTTGCTTTCAAATTCGACTGCTGACTTTTCTACAAATAACGCGCGTCAATTATTTTCTAAAGTACCTGGGCTTATGATCTGGGAAAATGATGGGACTGGTATTCAAACGAGTATTGCAACGCGTGGACTAAGTCCAAATAGATCTTGGGAATTTAACGTACGACAGAATGGGTATGACATCAGCTCCGAAGTTTTTGGATACCCAGAGGCTTATTACACCCCTCCTTCTGAGTCTGTGGAGCGCATTGAAATTGTCAGAGGTGCTGCAGCATTGCAGTATGGACCTCAATTTGGTGGGATGTTGAACTACGTGACAAAGAAATCGCTTGGCGACAAACCTTTTTCGATGGAATCACATCAAACAATTGGCTCTTTTGGACTTTTCAACTCGTTTAATGCCATTGGTGGAAAATATAAAAAACTAAGGTACTACGCTTATTTTCACCACCGAAACGCAGATGGATGGAGAGAAAATAGTCGTTTTGAAACCAAAACAGGCGCCATTAATTTAACCTACGACATTTCAAAGAAATGGCAATTATCGATGGAGTACACACGAATGAATTATGTCAGTCAACAAGCTGGTGGACTTTCAGATTCACTTTTTCTCGAGAATGCTCAACAATCTAAACGAAGTCGAAATTGGTTCAATGCCCCTTGGAACGTAGCCTCGGTTAAACTCAATTACACACCTTCTGATAACACGCAAGTAAATCTGTCAGTTTTCGGACTTATGGCAGAACGAAACAGTGTTGGGTTTACAAAAGCACTAACAACTGAAGATACCATAAATACCGCACTTGGTTCCTATAATCCGCGGCAAGTTGATCGGGATTTCTATGCCAATTTGGGGGCTGAATTGCGTTTCCTTCACCAGTATAACTTGTTAAAGCAGAAGTCGGCTGTTTCGGCAGGAATTCGCTTTTACGAGGGAAACACTGCACGTAAGCAAGTTGGTAAAGGAACAACAGGAACTGATTTTGATTTGAGTATTTCAGAAAACACCGGCGAATTTGAATTTCAACGAGAACTTGATCTAGTAACCAGAAATGCGTCCTTTTTCATCGAGAACATGTTCACGTTAACCAAAAACTTGCGGGTTACGCCAGGTATTCGATACGAGTTTATTGAATCAGATGTAACCGGTAGAATAAATACAACTGATCCGAGTGGTACGCTCGATCAGCGTGAGCGCAACATCATTCTTGTTGGAATTGGTGCAGAATACGCTACTTCTTCCTATACAAATGTCTATGCGAATTTTAGTCAGGGTTACCGTCCAGTATTGTTCTCTGAACTTACACCGAGCGCTACCACAGACATCATCGATCCTAACCTTAAAGATGCTTCAGGTTACAATTTTGACGCTGGATTCAGAGGGAGTTTACTTAAACACAATTTAAAGGTGGACATT
>JBILNH010000151.1:0-5934 GCA_044375095.1 Crocinitomicaceae bacterium | reverse complement strand
TAGCTGTGAGTTGAAGTGTAAAGGTTATTGGTAATGAAGTTGTATTTGTTAGGGTATATTGTGGATTAGTTGCATTAACATTATCAACACTGAATGAACCTCCTGTTGGAGTGTTAATTGAAGTCCAACTGTAAGAAAGTGGCAATGACGCACCGTTACATTGTGGAGCCACTGAATTATTTGTTGTTTGAACAGATAATGGTGTACATCCAGCATTCGAGGAAGTGGAAAAAGAACACTGAGGTGGGTTCACTATACATATAGTTTTAGTTATTACACTATTTCCACAACCGTTTTTAATTCTTAATTGAATACTGTATGTTCCAGGAGTGTTAAAAACAACAGCTACCGTATTAGTTCCTGAAGTCCAAAGATTTTGATTATTGGTATTTGAAGGATTTGATCCCAAAGATGAGCCTGTGGATACTGTATAGGGTGTTCCAGGACTTGATGGGGTAATTGTCCAATAAAATGGTGAAGTTGAACTACAAGAATTACCTGTAGTTGGAATAGTTAAACCCGGAATTGATGTGTTTGTCAAAGTTACAGTATTTCCCACACACGCTATTTCCGGGGATAAAGTAAAATTTGCGGTTGGTCCAATACCTACATTAATTAAACTTGAAGCAGAAGGTTGAGGCTGAACTGAGCATGGGTTTTGAGTTATAACATTAGGTTGGAAAGCATTAAAATAAGGGACTCCACCGGTTTCAACATTATTTCCACATGATGTTTGACTGTATATATGTGTTAGTGTTGATGGTATTGTTAAAGGATTATTGTGGATATACGTTTCTGTAGGAGATCCATCACCCCAATTAACAACATATACTGTTCCAACTGCATTTGTTGTCGGCACATTAAATGTAAATTGAGTTGTATGTGGTGCGCAACCTGATGCTTGGTTTGGGAATAAGGCAAGGGTTGCTGGTGAAGGTGAACTTCCAACGAAAATAGAATAAGAATTGCTTACAACACATCCACTAATTAAGGTCATGGTAATTGTTGCTGTGTAACTTCCAATTAGATAATCGTGAAGCTGCATATTATTCCAGTTTGAGGAATTCAATGTCGTAGATGTATTGTCTCCCCAGTTAATAACAACGCTTTGAATTGTACTTTGATTACTTGGAAGCTGAGGTGTAAGTCCTATTGTTCCAGTATTGACTCCAGTTGATATTTCACTTGCAGATAAACAATAAACCAAGTCTCCAACAAGTCCAACACTTGGAAACGTCACATTCACATCATCCGAATCACCACAACCTCCAGCTGTGGCGGTTACAGTATAAGTTCCACCTGCAGACGTCCCAGGGTTGGAAATCGTTGGATTTTGTTGGCTACTGGTAAAACCATTTGGACCAGTCCAGGAATAATTAACTGTACCGGTTGTACTCCCTGTTATTGCAGAAGTTAAATTGATTGGACTTCCTACACAAGCGCCAATGTCCGCACCGGCAGAAATGGTGAAGGGAGTGTTTACGTTAACTGCAGTTGTATCCGATGATAATAAGCTTGGGTTACAATTTGAATTGGAAATTTGAACGATGTAGTTACCAGCTTGTCCTACTGTGATGTTTGGAATACTCAGTGTACTCGTGGTTGCTCCACTGATGACATTATTTTGTGGATCTAACCATGTATATGTAACATTATTAGATCCATTTCCATTAACATTTGAATTAATGGTAAGCGTATTGCCTTGACAAATGGAAATGCTCTGTTGTGTGGTAACCGTAAGGTTACATTGCGCACTCGCCTGTTGCAGAATGAGTAAGAAGATTCCTACTAAGAGATATTGAAAAAAATGAGTACTCGTTCTCATGTAAATTATACGTTCAATGGCGGTCAGCAAATTGACTACTAAATTATGTAAAAAAACGATTTACTTGAGAAGAAAAACCCAAATGAACTAATCTAATATTCGCTTTTAAGTATATGTTGTCATAACATTGCTGCTTAGGAAGAAGAAATTACAACAAGAAGAATAGAAGATTACTTGTTTACCTCATTCTACTCCACATAACTCAACTTCAACATATTCGATCCCCCCATTTCTTCTAACGGTATTGAAGCAACGTTAATGACGATATCTCCTTCGTTTAGAATTCCCTCCATTTTGAGCATATACTTAATATCTGCAATCGTATGATCTGTAGAGATTACCTTGTCGTAATAAAAAGCTTTAACGCCCCAAACCAAATTCAACTGGGTCAAGATTTGTCGGTTGCTTGTAAAAACAAAAATGGAAGCTTTTGGTCGTTGAGAAGCAATTTTATAGGCTGTGTAACCTGAAAATGACATCGTTAATATGGCTGCGGCTTCAACACGTTGGGATAAACGACAGGCATTGAAACATATGGAATCTGAAATGAACCGATCTTGATTTCGCTCTGGCAATTCTTCTTTGTTGTAAATCCACTCGGAAGTCTCCATTTCTGATACGATATTCGCTATCGTTTTAATGACGTCAACCGGAAACTTTCCAACAGATGTTTCCCCAGAAAGCATTACTGCATCTGCACCATCAAGTACGGCGTTTGCCACATCATTCACCTCCGCTCGAGTTGGAGAGATTGACTGGATCATGCTCTCCATCATTTGCGTAGCTACGATTACCGGTTTGGCATGCAATCTACTTTTTTTAATCACCATTTTTTGAATCAATGGCACATTTTGGTAGGGAATTTCAACACCCAAATCTCCACGAGCCACCATTATACCATCACTGGCTTTGATGATTTCATCAATCACTTCAATAGCTTCAGGTTTTTCAATTTTCGCAATAACTTTAGCCTTACATTTTTTGGAATCGATGATTCCCTTTAAATCTTCAATATCTGCGGCAGTTCTAACGAAGGATAGTCCAATCCAATCCACATTCTGCTCCATTGCGAAGTTAAGGTCGCGTAAATCCTTTTCAGTCAAGGAAGGCATAGATATTCGCGTATTTGGCAAATTCACCCCCTTTTTCGATGATAGTATACCACCGTGAACAACCAATGCTTTAAATGAGGTAGATCCGTCTGTAGATATGACTTTTAGTTTAAGTTTTCCATCATCAAGAAGGATGAATTCTCCAGGATTAACCTCTGATGGCAACATGGCGTAATTGATGGAAAACCGTTCTGCCGTACCTAAAACTGGCTCTACAACAATGGTTACTTCGCTGCTATTGACAAGCTGAACTCCATTGTTTTCCATTTCATGCGTTCGGATTTTTGGCCCTTGTAAATCCGCTAGAATGGCTACATTTAGTCCTGTTTCGTCGTTTAGCTCGCGTATAGTATGAATCGATTGCAAATGATCTTCATGTGATCCGTGACTGAAATTCAGGCGGCAAACGTTTAATCCGGATAGGAACATCTCTCTAAGCACTTCTTTCTCTGAACATGCTGGGCCAAGGGTGGCAACTATTTTGGTTTTTTTCATTTGTCAATGTTTTTTTCAAAAGTCATATTTAAGCGCCATTCATCGTCATCCGTGTTGTCTCATGGGATTCACTTTATTGGCTGCTTTCATCATTAATTAAACACAATAAATTCGGTTGAATCTATTTCTTCTGGATCAAACAAGAAACTGCCCAATACACTTTGAGACTCGCGCAATTGTTGAACCAAATCTTCCGGATCAATCAGGTGGTTTTCATAGACAAACAAAAAATAATCAATAGACTGTTTTTCTGGGATAAGGAACTTTCCTTTGTCCGCGTTTTTAATTAAGTAATACTCAATTAAACTTTCCTCGTCCTTGAATAAAAAGTAGGAGTGACGTGACACTTCCTGACCTTTTTTGTTGATTACTATGTAATCCTCAATCGACTTACTCAGATGTATATGAAGCACTTCATTAATTGACCAAGCCAAACGGTAATCGTTATGATGTGAACATAAACCGATTAAATCGAAATCGTACGCCTGCTCAAAGCTGAGGATATGCTTTTTTTGTTTTGCCATCCTAAAAGATCCCTCCAAAATTACTCATTATTATTGGTATGCAGAATAAATAAACCGTTATCCTTCTGCCAATTGAATGCAAAATTCTTGGTGTCGATCAGTAATTCTTTCAAAACTGATTTCACCGTATAATTTTTTATTATTTTTACAATCGAAATCAAAAACGCAGGTCATGAGTATTTTCGGAATTGTATTGTTTCTATTGATCTTTGGAATGGCTTTCTGGTTATTGCTATTCTTATTAGGATTTATTGTTCCTTTTTGGATTACCCTAGGTGTTTTTGAAAAAATGCGACCAAAACGAATTTTTGAAGAAGCAGAGGAACACTAAGAGATTCTTCTTGAAAGATATATAAGAACGCTATCCGATTGGGTAGCGTTTTTTTTTTCAACTTTTTTCTTTCGGTTTTATCCTTCCAGTTAAGTACGCAGTATATTTCATGTAACGAAGTGTTTGAGTTACACCTTCTTTTCAGCGTATGTCAGGTTGCACTATTCATTGAAATTAGAGCCAACAAAAGCAACTCTTTGTTTTTTTGGTCGTTTTAAAAACGTTGTTATCAAACCACATGTGTAGTTGTTCCCAAAATTAATGGCAAAGCTTTTATTTATATTCGTTATAATTTCACACTCACTTTTCGCGCAGGACATTTATGATATTGCGCGTTCAGGGACGGTTGAACAAATGCGAATGTATCTAAAGGAAAACCCTTTGCACATTAATCAAATTTCTGAGGATGGAGCAAGTCCCTTTTTATTGGCAGCTTACCGCGGAAACAATGACGTTGCAATGCTACTCATTGAGAAGGGAGCAGATTTATCCTATTGCTACACTGAAGGTTCAGCGATTTATGCACTCATTTATAAAAACAACGTTTCTATTTTAGAAGAAATTATTGGCGAAGGAGTTAACGTGAACGATACCTGTCAATTTGAACAGCTGGGTTACCCAATTCATTTTGCGCTGTCATTAAAACGCTATGATGCGGTTGAGCTACTTTTAAAAAATAACGTTGATTTGGATGTGAAAGACCAACAAGGAAGATCAATAACTCAATTATTAACGCTCTATAACGATCCTAAATTCTATGAACTATTCAATTAAATGGATTAGCGGAATTACGCTCATTTTTCTGATCTTTTGTTATTCCATTAAATCGTACAGCCAAACGTATACAACTGGCGTCGTCTCGTTGAGTAATACTAGTGGTTTAGCTATGACCGTAAAAATTGATGTTGGTACCCAAGTGACACTCATGCTTACCGGACCGGCTGGCAGGTGGTTTGCTCTCGGTTTCGATGCAGGCTCTATGGCAGGCGGTACAGATGTTGTGGGGGTACATAACGCAACTACATTGAATGCTTTTGATTGTCACCTTACTGGAAACAGTGCACCTGTAACAGATCCTCAACAAAATTGGACGATCACTTCAGATGCGGTGAGTGGTAGTGTGCGAACCATATTAGCAACACGACCGCTCAATACAGGTGATATAAACGATTACGATTTTCCTTCAACGCCAACTTCTATCGGACTTATTTGGGCGAGGTCGAGCTCTGCTACCTTTGGTTATGCCTATCATGGCGGCTCTAATCGCGGCGTGAGTTTCGCGAATTTCACACTTGTACAGCCACCTGCAGCTCCAACTGGCTCAGCCAACCAAACACTATGTACAGGGGCAACAATAGCTCAGTTAACGGCTAATGGTACGGCTATTCAATGGTACGCGAATCCTTCCGGTGGATCGCCATTGGCAAGTACAACCGCTTTGGTAAATGGAAGTACTTATTACGCTACTCAAACCGTGAACGGTCTTGAATCGACCAATCGTTTAGCAGTTTCTGTTTCGTTAAATTCGGTTCCTGCTGCACCAAGTGCTATAAATGGCTCTTTACATTTTTGTTATACTGGCGGTGGACAGCAGTATAGTCTTACTAGTGTTCCGGGTGCAACATCGTATGTATGGACTTCCCCGAT
>JBILNH010000150.1:0-5942 GCA_044375095.1 Crocinitomicaceae bacterium | reverse complement strand
ACATCAGCAACAACAACTTATTCTTTCACACCATCGGCAGGTCAATGTGCGAGTGCAACTACAATGACAGTTTCAGTTAACCAGCAAGTTGCTCCAACCTTTCCAACATACAGCCCATATTGTTTAAATGATGTACTTGCTCAGGTGATGTTACCAGAAACTTCAAACAACGGTATTACAGGCACTTGGAATCCGGGAATGTTGTCCACAGATAATAGTGGTATTACAGTGTATACCTTTACGCCAGATAATGGCCAATGTGCATCCGTATTCACCTCCACTGTTATCGTTTATGATTTACCAGCCATCGATTTAAATTCGGCAGTAATTACCAGCGAGAATTGTGGGCAAAGTGACGGTTCAATAAATGGGATTCTTCTTTCAGGTGGAGGAGGCAGCTACCAAGTAGAATGGAATAATTCCCCGCAATTAAATACGCTCGATTTAACAAATTTGGCTGAAGGAATATATTTGTTAGAAGTATTCGATGTAAATGGCTGTGTATCTGATACTACAATTACCATACAAGGTAATCCACTACCTGTGATTGATGCATCAGGTGTGCAAATCATCCAACCTTCTTGTGTAGAAAATGGGTCGATTCAAGGCTTGGTAACAAACGGAAATCAACCATTCACTTATTCGTGGACAAATTCCAATGAAACGAGTATATCTTTATCAGATGCACCTCCAGGTTCATATACGTTGACCGTAACAGACGTGAATGGGTGTACAACAGCGTTTGGTCCTACAGTTCTCAATTCACCAACGGGACCAACTGCATCTTTTACGTGGTCACCACAGGAGCCATCAGAGAATTCACAAGTTGTTTTTACTGATAATAGTAATGGAACAATCGTAAATTATAGTTGGTCGATTAACGGTCAGTCATTTTCAGGTGAACAGGTCGAATATACCGTTATTGAAGGGGAGTATACGATTCAATTAACCGTTACAGATGACAATGGATGTAGTGATACATACACAATAATACTTCCTGTTTTTGATGGGTTAACCATACCCAATGTAATGACGCTCAATAACGACGGTGTAAATGACTTTTTTCTTATTGAAGGTCTAAAGTCTGAGACAAGCTTGACCATAGTGAACAGATGGGGCGAAATAGTTTTTTCTACCAACAATTATCAAAATGATTGGAATGGAAGAGACCAGAGCGGTGCGCTTTTAACCGAAGGTGTGTATACTTACGTGTTAAATGCCCCCAATGATAAATTAAAACATGGATTCATTCATCTGGTAAGGTAGTATTAGGAAAAGTCTAGAATGAGCGTTATATTTCGCGTCCTACTACATATCTATTTCAAATGTTGTCGAATTCATTCAGTCTAATTGCCTTTTTAATAGGTGTATTTCTACTTTCAAGTATTGATGCCCAAAGTCAATCCGTAACATTTAACTATACAGGTAATGTTCAAACTTGGACAGTTCCTCCTTGTGTGAATTCGATACAAGTCTTCGTTGCTGGCGCAAAAGGAGGCGGTATAAACGGTGGTAATGGAGTAGTATTAAATTCAACTTTAACTGTTTCCTCTGGCCAGGTGCTAAATATTTTCGTTGGGGGAATAGGTAATCAAGGTAATAATTCTGGTGGATACAATGGAGGAGGAACAGGATTCGCTTCATCAGATGGGAATATAAATTATGCCTCATGGGGAGGTGGTGGTGCAAGTGACATCAGAATTGGTGGCACTGCTTTGACAAATAGAATTATCGTCGCAGGAGGCGGGGGAGGAAGAAGTGGAGGCTCTTCGCCTGTGTGTGGAGGTGCGGCTAATTGTCTAGATGGTGGTCAAGGTTGCAGTACATTCGGAACTGGTGCTTTGGGTGGGACCCAATTTGCCGGTGGAGCGGGTGGGATTCCATGGGCTGGAACTCCTCCGGGAGGTTCACCAGGTAGTTTAGGTATTGGAGGTCAGGCTGGTTATTGGCAAACAGCATCTGGTGGTGGTGGTGGCGGTGGCTATTATGGCGGCGGCGGCGGCGGAAATGATGGTTGCTGTACTGGTGCAAATGGCGGCGGCGGCGGCGGGGGTGGATCTAGCTTATTGCCAGCAGGTGGTACTTGTCTTGGGGCTACAAATTCAGGTAATGGGTACATCACAATTACGTACACTCAGGGTACTGGAATTTCAAGTCCAACAAATACAGGGCCTTTTTGCGAAGGTTCGTTGATTCAACTTCAAAGTGCTACTGCTGATAGCTATTCTTGGACTGGTCCGAATGGGTTTGTTTCTAACCTTCAAAATCCGACAATTCCCAATTCGAGTTTGATTAATGCTGGAAATTACACGTTGACGACCACATCTATCGGCTGTGTAGCAACAGCTACTACGGTCGTAACTGTAAACCCATTACCTATTGTGAATGCAGGCCCAGATCTTACAATTTGTCAGAATACACCAATTTCTCTATCTGCGACTGGAGCAACTTCGTATTCATGGAATAATGGAGTAAGTAATGGAGTTTCTTTTATACCTTCTGTTGGTACAATGATTTACACTGTGACAGGTACAAGTTCAGGATGTTCAGTAACGGACCAGGTTACGGTTATTGTTTCTGCAGAGACGTTGCCCTCATTTAATCCGATCAATCCAATATGTGAGGGAGAGAATATAACGTTGCCTAATTCATCAATCAATTCCATAAATGGCACATGGTCACCAACAATAAATAATTCAGCTACAACGACTTATACATTTACACCTAATACAGGTCAATGTGCGACAACTGCAACAATGACAATTACGGTTAATCCGAATGTCGTACCAACATTTATTCAGTTAGCACCAATTTGCACAGGAGATGCGTTTGTTTTACCAACGTCGTCTACAAATAATATTAATGGTTCTTGGTCACCTGCACTAAATAATACGACAACCTCGACCTATACTTTTTTACCAACCCTTGGACAATGCGCCACAACAGCAACAATGACGGTAACCGTTGGTCTACCAACAACACCAACCTTTGCGCAAGTTTCACCTGTTTGTGCGGGGACATTGTTTACGCTTCCGCTTCTCTCAAATGACGGAATATCGGGCACGTGGTCACCTGCAATCAATAATTCATCAACAACGACGTACACTTTTGCACCGACAGCCGGTCAATGCGCGAATGCAACTTCAATGACAGTAGCGGTTAACCAACAAATTACACCAACTTTTCCAACTTATGGGCCGTTTTGTTTAAATGATGTGCTTGCACAGGTAATGTTACCAGAAACTTCAAATAACGGTATTACAGGCACTTGGAATCCGGGAATGTTGTCTACAGATAATAGTGGTATTACAGTGTATACCTTTACGCCAGATAATGGCCAATGTGCATCAGTATTCACCTCCACTGTTATCGTTTATGATTTACCAACCATTGATTTAAATTCGGCAGTAATTACCAGCGAGAATTGTGGGCAAAGTGACGGTTCAATAAATGGGATTCTTCTTTCAGGTGGAGGAGGCAGCTACCAAATAGAATGGAATAATTCCCCGCAATTAAACACGATCGATTTAACAAATTTAGCTCAAGGGATTTATCTGTTAGAAGTATTCGATGTTAATGGATGTGTGTCTGAGGCTACACTTACGGTGCAGGGTAATTTGCCACCTGTGATTGATGCCTCAGGTGTAGAAGTCATGCAGCCTTCCTGCGTGGTAAATGGGTCGATTCAAGGCTTGGTCATTACCGGGAATCAACCTTTGACCTATTCATGGACAAATACATCACAAACAACATCTGATATATCAGATTTAACACCAGGCTCTTACGGATTAACGGTTACAGATGCTCAAGGATGTTCCAGTTCATTTGGCCCTGTTTTTCTGACAGCACCTATAGTACCAACTGCTTCTTTTACGTGGTCACCACAAGATCCAACAGAGAATTCACAAGTTGTGTTTACGGATAATAGTAATGGAACAATCGTAAATTACAGTTGGTCGATAAACGGTCAGACATTTACAGGTGAACAGGTTGAATACACCGTTGTTGAAGGCGAGTATACGATTCAATTAACTGTCACAGATGACAATGGATGTATCGACACCTATATAATTACTCTACCTATTTTTGATGGGTTAACCATACCTAATGTATTGACTTTTAATAACGATGGTGTAAATGACTTTTTAATTATTGAAGGATTAATGCCTCAGACAAGCTTGACCATTTTAAACAGATGGGGCGAAATAGTTTTTTCTACCAAAAATTATCAAAATGATTGGAATGGAAGAGACCAGAACGGAACGCCATTAACCGAAGGTGTCTACACGTATTTAATTCGTGAAAATGATGGTAATGAACGTCATGGATTTATACATTTGTTCAAGTAATGAATAAATTGAGGTGTAGTGGATTTTGAGAAAGTGGTTCAAGAAATTGAAAATGAACAAGGAACTTTTGTTTCTGTTTTAAAGTATCACGGCGCATTTCATCAGGATTTAATCCACAGGATGTTAGATCAATTGAATGAAAGAGTTCTTTCAACCGGTGATGAAAAGAAAATTGCCGCCAGAGTTTACAGTGTGGTGTATGAATTGATGAATAATGTGTTGTTCCATGCAAAATTGTTCCAAGAAAATGAAGCAGCTGGATTTATTGTGGTTCGTCGTAATGACGCTGAGTACAAAATAGATTCAGGAAATTTGATTGATACCGCGTCTGAAAAACATATAAAATCGATTGTCTCCGAAATTAATACGATGGCTGGACAAATACTCGATGAGGAACACACCAAACGCATGAAGCATGGCTTGCAAGAAGGAAAGGTAGGAGAGGGACTTGGGTTTGTTCAATTGAGAAAAATAGTCGATAAGCCTTTAGCTGTGCGTTTTTCATCTTTTGCGGAACACTCTTCCATTTACACTGTTACTTGTGCAGTAAGCCGTGTATGAGTCATCGTCATTTTTTTCAAGAATTAAAGGTCGCTTTTGATCAGCAATATGTGCACCCATTACCCAAGAATCATCGATTCCCAATGGAGAAATACCACTTGTTGCCCGCACAATTAGTTCGTGAAGGTACAATCAGTGAAGACCAGTTTTTTACCCCACAGTTTATTGATCAAACATTGCTATCAGAAGTGCATTGCCCTGCGTACCTTGATCGATTAGTTGGACTGCAATTAACTGATCGTGAACAACGGGTATCGGGCTTTGTGCATTCGACACAACTCATTGAAAGAGAATGCCGAATAATGGAAGGCACTCGAATGGCAGCAGAGTTAGCGCTTAATCATAAAGCAGCAATGAATATTGCTGGTGGCACGCACCATGCCTTTAAAGATCGAGCAGAAGGATTTTGTTTGTTGAACGATCAGGTTATTGCGGCTGAGTGGTTACTTAAGCACCAAAAAGCAGAGCGTATTCTAATCATCGATTTGGATGTCCATCAAGGTAACGGAACCGCTGAAATGTGTGTTGAAAAAGATGCTGTCTTTACGTTTAGCATGCACGGTAAAAACAATTACCCACTCCAAAAAGAAAAGTCCTCGCTTGATGTGGAACTCGAAGATGGTACTGATGATAAAACCTACTTATACCTCCTCGAGAAATCACTTAACACCATTTTAAATCAGTTTCAACCTCAATTTGTCTTTTACCAATGTGGAGTAGATATACTAGAATCTGATAAGCTGGGTAAGTTATCCGTTACACTCGCTGGATGTAAACGAAGAGATGAAATCGTATTTGAAGCAGTAAGGCAATTGAATGTCCCCATTGTCTGTACGATGGGAGGCGGATACAGTCAAGATATCAACATAATTGTAGAAGCACATGCGTCAACTTTCCGATCTATTCAGGAAATCCTTTTTTGATATGCCAATGGTGAGCGTTATTTTTGACCAATGTTTAGACTGATTATTTTTGGTTTATTGTTCAATGCATCCTGCTTTTCTCAAACGCTGTCTAAGCAAGTTATGGTCA
>JBILNH010000026.1:0-20861 GCA_044375095.1 Crocinitomicaceae bacterium | reverse complement strand
GAATGTTATTGGTGTCAATCGTGAAGTTGAAAAAGTAACGATTCCTGTTCACATTGGCGGGAATGAACTAGCTATAAATGTAGAATGTTCGAATAACTTGAATGACGTTCTTTCGAAGGTCGATTACCTGTCAATTCATGTACCCAAGCAACCAAATGGTGAAGCTGTTATTGGAAAAGCAGAATTCGCAGCCATGAAAAAAGGAATGCGCATTGTGAACGCTGCTCGGGGAGGTGTAATTGATGAAGATGCGCTACTTGAAGCCTTGGAAAATGGTACAGTTGCAGTGGCAGCTCTTGATGTCTTTGAAAACGAGCCAAACCCGCGTAAGGACTTACTAAACCATCCGCGTATTGCATGTACACCGCACATCGGTGCAGCTACTGTTGAGGCTCAAGATCGAATTGGGGAAGAATTAGCAGCTCAGATCATTGAGCAATTTGGTCGTTTTTGATCCATCAACATGACTAAGATTTCGCCTTTCAAAGCACTACGACCAGTACGCGATAAAGTACACTTGGTAGCAACACGTCCATATTATTCTTATAAACCAAACGTATTAAAGGCAAAATTAGAAGACAATCCATTTACGTTATTACGAATAATTAATCCTGAATTTGGAACGACAAAAAAAACAGCTCCCAACTCAGTTGAACGCTTCGAACTGGTAAAAGAAAAATACGCTGAGTTCATCGCTGAAGGTATATTAACGAAAGACAAAGAGGCGCACATCTACATTTATCGTCAAACGAAAGATGGCCATGAATTCACTGGATTTATTGGAGGAGCAAGTATTGAGGAATATGAAAATGATCGCATTAAAAAACACGAGGCAACACTTACTTCGAGGGAAAAAATGTTTGTCGATTATTTGGACATAGTTGGTCAAAACGCTGAACCTGTGCTTCTCTCCTATCCGCATAGTGTAGAATTAGAACATTTACTCATTGAAGGTACATCCGTACGTCCTGAGTATGAATTCACCACCACAGATCGAATAAAACATGAGCTTTGGGTGTTGTCTAATGACGACTCCAACCGTGTAGCGAATGCGTTCGAAGAACTAGAAGCAGTATATATTGCCGACGGACATCACCGATCTGCTTCGTCAGCAGGATTGCAGAAAAGACGTAAAGAAAATACCGATCACTTTCCTAATGAAGATTATTTCCTAGCCTATTTTATCGATGAAACACGACTTAAGATTGTTGAGTTCAATCGAATGGTGAAGTCGCTGAATGGACTATCAACGGACGAATTTCTTAACCAATTGGCAAAGTCCTTTGAAATAAAAACGCTTCATGAGCGACACAAGCCATTTGAAGAACATGTACTGACCATGTATATGCAACAGCAATGGTATCAATTGACCTGTAAGGCTGAAATTATTAACGTAGACCATCCGGTAGCGTCACTTGATGCAGAGATTCTAACCCAACACGTATTGCAACCTATTCTTGGCATTAACGATTTAAAAACAGATGATCGAATCGAATTTGCAAGTGGCACTGAAGATTTAGAATGGTTTGAAAAACAAGTGGATTCAGGAAAAATGGCGGTCGCATTCATCTTATTTCCAATTACAATGGATCAAGTTAAAAAAGTCGCGGATAACCAATTGATTATGCCACCAAAGTCCACATGGGTAGAACCTAAATTACGCAGTGGATTAACGATCTACACCATTAACGAATAATGATTCGGGAACAACTACATAACGTATTGGAAGAAATCCCTAAACACGTCACACTTGTTGCCGTTTCGAAAACCAAACCCGTTTCAGCCATAGAAGAAGCCTACGCCGCTGGTCAACGGCATTATGGCGAAAACAAAGTGCAGGAATTGGTTGAAAAAGCTGAACAACTTCCAAAAGATATCCAATGGCACCTCATTGGTCATTTACAATCAAATAAGGTCAAGTACGTTGCTCCTTTTGTTGCCTTGATTCATTCTGTTGATAGCCTTAAACTGCTTCTGGAAATTAACCGACAGGCAGCGAAAAAGAACCGTGTAATTCCGGTTTTACTTCAGTTTCATATAGCACAGGAGGAAACAAAGTTCGGATTTTCATTGGAAGAAGTACTAGAGTTACTGAATTCCGAAGAGTTTAAGAACCTTGGTAATATTCGTATTGACGGTGTAATGGGCATGGCTTCGTTTACGGATGATGAAGCTCAAATACGAAAAGAATTTAAGCTACTAAAAACATACTTTGACGAATTAAAATCCACCTTTTTTAACGAGAAAAATTACTTCTCTATTTGCTCTATGGGTATGAGTGGAGATTATTTAATTGCGATTGAAGAAGGCAGTACAATGATCAGAGTTGGTAGTTCAATCTTTGGTTTAAGATGAAAGTACTAATTATTTCATTATCAGTACTTTTAATAATTAATTTTACAGGATTTTCTCAAAGTTACGTAGAGGAATTACGTTCAAAGCGCGTGCTGCACATGGCGGAATTACTAGACACCAGTAAGCACATTTTAACAGCGGATGAAGCTGCTCATTTTCAAGGTGTGGCGTATTTTGAAATTGACACGAGTTATATCCTCAATGCACACTTCAAAATAGACAAGGGAAAATGGTTTGAAATGCCAACGACTACCGCTCGAAAACCGATTTATCGAAGGTATGGATGTGTAGAATTTGAAATACACGGTAATCAATTTCGGCTAACCGTCTATCAAAACAAAGCACTCCGTAAAAAACCAGGATTAGAGGATTACTTATTCATCCCATTCAATGACTTGACAAACGGAAAAGAAAGTTACGGCGGCGGTAGATACTTGGATTTTCGTATTCCTTTAAGTTCGTGTGTGAAATTGGATTTCAACTTGGCTTACAATCCATACTGTGCGTATGCTGATCGTTATTCATGCCCGATTCCTCCGGTAGAAAATAAGTTACTCGTTGAAATTCGCGCAGGAGAAAAAGTACCTGTCGGAAAAAATAAGTAATTTAAAACATCATGAAATCAAAAGAAGAAATCGTTGAGAACTGGTTACCGCGGTACACCGGACGAAAATTAGAAGACTTTGGTGAATACATTTTATTGTGCAATTTTCACAATTATGTATCGATGTTTGCCGAGTGGCACAATGTCCCGGTAGTTGGAGAAGGAAAACCCATGCAAAGCGCAAGTGCTAATGGTATAACTATTATCAATTTTGGTATGGGTAGCGCTTCAGCTGCGACGTGTATGGATTTACTTTCTGCCATTCAGCCTAAAGCCGTCTTATTTCTAGGAAAATGTGGTGGACTTAAGAAAAAGAATAACGTAGGTGATTTAATCCTTCCAATTGCAGCCATTCGAGGAGAAGGAACAAGTAACGATTATTTCCCACCTGAAGTCCCGGCATTACCTGCTTTTGCCTTACAAAAAGCCATTTCAACAACCATTCGTGATGTTGATAAAGACTATTGGACCGGGACCGTTTACACAACCAACAGAAGAGTTTGGGAACACGACGAATCGTTCAAAGTCTATTTAAAAACCATACGTGCGATGGCAATTGACATGGAAACTGCAACGATCTTTTCCGTTGGATTTGCTAACAACATTCCTTCTGGGGCTCTTCTTTTAGTTTCTGATCAGCCAATGGTTCCGGAAGGTGTTAAAACGGATAAAAGCGACACATTAGTGACAGCTCATTTTGTAAACGATCACTTGAAAATAGGAATAGAATCATTGCGACAGCTCATGAATAACGGAAACACGGTGAAACACCTGCAATTTTAACCCGTTAAATTTCCGCAGCTACTTATTATGTAACGATTAATACCCGTATTTTAAGTTGATTTTTATCATCTTTAATTCTTATCGTTTTATTGAACTTGGCATAAACAAATACCAAGAGTCATGAAAAACAAAAGAAACACGCGAATCCTATTTATTTCATTTGGCGTTGGACTCGTGCTTACTGGACTATTTATGTACTCATGCGAAAAAGAAAGTATATCGCCCAGTACAACGCATGTAAATCAAGAAAAAACAACCCGTCCGATTGAAGGATATTGTGGACAAGTGACGCAAAACTCAATTCTTTTGCATCCGATCAACCAGGAAGTTGGTCAAGCACTTTCCTATAACGATCAACATCACTTTTATTTGGAAATCACTTCATGGAATGACTACTTAATCGAAGATGCCTATTTGTTTATTGGAACAGACCGCAATCAAATTCCGCTGGACAAGTTCAACAATCCTGATCTATCAGCCTTCACTTATGCGATTGAAGGGAAATCATTAACGAATATTCGAAAATTCAGGATTCCTTTAAATGAATTACCAGGATACTCGATACTTTCTTGCGCTGTTGAAATGAGAAAACAAAAAAAATCCAACGCGGCAACAGCTGATAATTACGCCTGGATTGATGGACATATTTTTGGCTCAAGTATTCGTGGTCGCTATTTCGGTTACGATAAACAAATTTGTCGCACGACCCAAGGCCAAAGCCTGCCAGAATAAAATCATTCAAATATCTTTCTTGAAAAGACTGTCGGAATCGATGGTCTTTTCTTTTTTGCACTATCTGGCAGAATAGCAACTTCAATCAATACATTTTTGTACCTTCAATCTTCATGAAAAAATCGAAGCTTTACCTTCTCGGTGTTATCACCCTTATTGCTTTCCCTATACCGGCTTTCGCCTTCCTTCATTGGCAAGAAAAGATTTCCTTGTTCGACTTTTTGGAATTAAAATCAGTGTCAATTTTTACTGTTTTAACTGGAATTCTAGTTGGTGGCTGCTACGCACTTCTCGCTATGGCGGTTATGAAACTTCCGATTTTTGAAAAAGTTCCACTAAAAATTGATGCACTCGTGCGCTCATTGCACCTAAACACATTCGATGCTATTTTTCTTTCCCTTTGTGCCGGAATTGGTGAAGAATTATTGTTTCGATCTGGCGTTCAACAATTCCTGGGAATTTGGACCACTTCAATCCTATTTGTTGCGATTCATGGGTATTTTAGCATCAAACAACCCATGATGAATCTCTACGGACTTCTCGTCCTACCGTTTATCTTAATTCTCGGGTATTCATTCGAAATTTATGGACTTTGGTTTGTTGCAAGTGCGCATTTTTCCTATGACCTCCTTTTATTTCTTGTATTAATTCACACCAAACAACCCGACCTGAAAGTAGCACAAGATGAATTCATTACTTATCCGCATGATCAGGCAACCTCTAGTGAAGAAGATACGTCTGAAGATCTGTGAAGGGGATGAAAAACAAATTTGTATTTTTATGCCACGAATAAACAATTACGCAAATAAAGAACTATGAAGTCAATCGCTTTCCTTTTATTTTTCGTTTTAGTAACGAGTTTTGCTGCAACAGCGCAGTCCAATCCTATTGAAGAAGCAAAACAACGTGCCAATCAATTAACTGAATTGTTAGATCAGAAATTGAAGCTGAGCTCAGATCAATTGTCGAAAGTAACAGAACTGAATTTGGGTGTTGCCATTAAAAACATCAACGTTATTCATTCGACAGATCAATCTTACGATTTTAAAGTAGCTGCCATCAACGGAAATAACCAAGGTCGCCGCGATTACATGAAATTATTTTTGACGGCTGAACAATTTGTTATTTACGAATCGCTTGAAGCTGATTTAACTGCTGCTGATTTAATCGAAGGCATTGAAGATATTAAGTAGGAATAACTAAATTGATCCTGAAAAGCTGTTAGAAATAACGGCTTTTTTTATGCCTTCAACTTTTCGTTGAAAACCTTTTTGAATTTCTCCACTTTCGGTCTTACAACAGCTTGACAATATGGATTTCCCGGATTCAATTCAAAGTAATTGTGGTGGTAATCTTCTGCGCGGTAAAACGTAGGAATTGGAGCTATTTCAGTTACAATCGGCAATGACCATACCTGCTCTTCTGTCAAACGGTTTTTATATGCCTCTGATTTCGATTGCTGCTCTTCGTCATGGAAGAAAATAACTGATCGGTATTGTGTTCCAACATCATTTCCTTGTCGATTGAGCTGCGTTGGATCGTGAACAAACCAAAATACCTCCAGTAATTCATCAAACGACACCAATTCATCATCGTAAACCACTCGCGCAACTTCAGCATGACCTGTTGTACCTTCACATACATGCTTGTACGTTGGATTTTCTTCGTGCCCGCCAGCATAACCGGGATAAACATCAATTACCCCTTTAAACTCCTTGTAACACGCTTCAATACACCAAAAACATCCTGCGCCAAACGTTGCTTCTTTTACCATGACTCTTTTCTTTCTTCAACAAGCTAAAATTAATCTTGTTTTGGTGATTTCACAATAAACCCGACAATTAGCGTAATTTCGCGGCATGAAGAGCGGTTATAGCAGGAATTTTTGGATCATGTCCTTTTCGATGTTTCTGTTCATGACCAGCTTCAACCTGATCATGCCCGAACTTAATCAATTCATTACTGCCCTTGGCGGTGAGGAATACAAAGGATTGGTCATCTCACTTTTTACCATTTCTGCCGGAATTTCTCGTCCATTTTCAGGCAAACTTGCCGATACAATCGGTAGAAAACCCGTTGCACTCATTGGAATTTTCGTCTGTTTTGCCACGTGCCTTTTTTACCCCCTTGTTTACAGCGTTTGGTTGTTTTTAGTCTTGCGTTTTGTACACGGATTCAGCACCGGCTTCACGCCCACCGGAGCAACAGCATTGATTACCGATCTCTTACCCGCAGACAAACGAGGAAAGGGAATGGGTATTTGGGGAACATTTATCTCTGTCGGAATTGGCGTGGGACAATCACTTGGTTCTTATGTCTCTCAAGTGGCAGGAATGAACAGTTTATTTCTTTTTGCAGCTGGCGTGGCCATTTTAGCCGGAATACTTCTTCAATTCGTCAAAGAGACCGTTCCTGAAAAAATTCCTTTTTCGCCTTCTTTATTGCGACTTAAACCAGATGAAATTATCGATCCAAGTGTACTTCCTTCTGCGACTGTTATGTTTTTAACCGCAGGGTGTTCTGGAATCATCTTCGTGCTTACTCCAGATTTATCCGGATTTTTAGGCATTCAAAACAAAGGGTGGTTTTTTGGTATTTATGTGATCGCAACTATTGTCGTGCGGTTATTTAGTGGTTCGCTTTCTGATCGCATTGGTCGAAGGGAAACGTTGATCATCGGTGTTACACTTTTAATCGTGAGCATGTTCTTAATTGGCTACGCGAAAAACACCACAGATTATTTGATTTCGGCTCTTTTGTTCGGTGTTGCGACCGGTGTAACCAGTCCAACCATTTTTGCTTGGACAGCAGATTTATCGGACATCAATCGCAGAGGGGTTGGAGCAGGAACAATGTTCATTGCGTTGGAATTTGGCATCATGGCTGGATCATTGAGCACGCTGTTGGTTTACGAAAACTCGCTTGAAAGCATTACCAGCGGATTTCTAATCGGAGTTGCATTCGCTTTCGCCGCGTTGGTCTTCCTAATCGTTCACCTCATTCGTTTCAGGTAATTCAGTGTGTGCGACACCTAAATACCTGCCCACAACATAATGCAACAAATAGATGAGAGGTGTTAACGCCAACGCAATTAGTAATTTCAAAAAATAATTCGTCGGTGCAATCGTAAAAAACTCCTTCCATCCTAATGCGCCCGGAAGAACAAACCCAATGTACAATACCACAACCGTATCGATCGCTTGGGAAATAACCGTACTCCCTGTACTTCTCAGCCAAATCATTTTATTTCCCGTACGTGCTTTAATACGCTGAAACAATAACGCATCCAATAATTGAGAGAACAAAAATGCAGCAATACTTCCTACAATGACCATCTGCGCCTGACCGAATACTTTGCTGAATTCTGCGTCTGTTGCCAATGAAGAACCAGGAATTTCCTTCGCAGGAAGCGCTAGTGCAACGGACACAATAATAAAACAATAGGCAATCAGAATCGCCGTAATCCATGAAAGTCGACGAACTGCCTTCGCTCCGTAAAATTCATTGAGCACATCCGTCAAGAGAAAGACAATCGGCCATGGAATGACACCAACAATCGTTACAAAAGGTCCTAGTTGATTACCACCTAGATTGATCGAGAATGGAATCTCAATAAGCTTATTACTTATTAATTCGGCCGTTATAGCATTGGTGACAAATAATCCTGCGAGAAAGACAAAGAGCCATTGCCTGCGTTGGTTAATTTTTGCTTTGTCGTGGGGTGATACCATAGTTCCAAGCTCTTCAGAGGAACAACGAAGCTACGAAAAAGTTGACTACTTCTGCTTTTCCCCGTAATCAAGGCGTTTTGCCTTGATGAAGCGCGGAATGTAGTACTTACTTGTGGTAAAATTATCGATAACAATACCACGAGAACTGGAGGCATGAATAAACTTTATTGCGCCCGGAGCGACTTCCACCACCATGGCAACGTGGCCGACACGAGCAGAAGAAGCATCTCTTCCTTTGAAGAACATCAAATCTCCTGGTTGGATATCCGCAAGTCTAACCGTTTCACCAAATTCTGCAATACCACCAGCTGTGCGAACCAAACTAAACCCGAAGTTTCCAAAGATGTATGAAATGAATCCTGAACAATCGAAACCTGAAGGTGTTGCTCCTGCCCATTTGTAGGGTGTGCCAAGGAAATTTTTTGCGTAGGAGATAATGGCATCAACCTGCTGACTATTTTGTCGAACCACGGGGTTGGTTGACTGAACAGTTGACGTCAATTTAGCATCTTGCTGATTACCTGTAACTTGAGCATTAGAACTTAAAGAATAAAGGCATACAACAAGGAACAAATATTTTACTATGAACCTATTCGATCGCATTGCGGTTGCAAAAATATAACTATTTTCGAAATAAATTAGAGTTATTAACAAATGTCGTTTGATAAACAGTCACTTACTAAATTATACTACAGCATTGGTGAAGTTGCTGACATGTTCAACGTAAACACCTCATTAATAAGGTTTTGGGAAAAGGAATTTGGTATAATTCAACCGAAAAAAAACAGAAAAGGCAACCGCTTATTCACCCCAAAAGACATTGAAACTTTTAACAAGATTTACCATCTCGTAAAAACCGAAGGGTACACCATCGAAGGCGCGAAAAAAGCATTAAAAGTAAAACTCACCTCTTCAACAACGGAAACACCAACTACTCCCTTACCAACAAAAAAATCCCCCGAAAAGGAGGATTTAATTCAAAAACTAGAAGGTATTAGAGAGCGATTGTTGCGGTTGAAGGATTAACTCCTACCCTTTCGTAAATGGTAAGAATCGTGGTACACGCTTTTGGTAATCTTTATATTCAGGGTATTTCTCAGCTGAAATGGATTCCGAGAAATCTGAACTTCCTTTGAATAGAATAATCAATAAAACAGCTCCGGCAATCGACCAGTTGATCCATTCGCCAGTTGCGATAACGCTAAACAAGTAGAAAATCACCCAAATTGATTGTTCTGCAAAGTAATTCGGGTGACGCATTTTCCCCCAAAGACCGGTATCGACAAAGCCTTTTTCGTAGTGCTCCAATGGTAATCCGTTGTTTTTCCTGCGGTATTTCTCTGTTTGGAAATCGTATTGCTGTTGATCCGCGATGTATTCCAAGACAACCAATCCAACGAATACGGCGGAAAGAATATAATCAGCAATGGTTAACGCTTCATTCACATTATCTCCTAATACCGATAAAATTGGCAATGTAAATAAGAAGATCAGCGTGTTTTGGTAAGCACAAATAAAAAACAAGTTAAACAACATCCAAACAAAACGATTATTGAATCCTGGGCGTTTTCTCAATACTTCCCAGCGGTAATCTTCTTCACCTGCCCAGAAACGCCAAATATAGGCACCTCGTCGCGCAAAATTGTAAGTTAAACGGACTCCCCAAATCGTAACCAAAATAGCCATCAAGACCATACGTGGTGCCATTCCCCCGTCGATTGTCATGTTCCACACATAAACTATCGGAACAATACTCCACAATTTGTCTACTTGAGAGTTATTATTCGTCAACTCACCTACAATAAAGGTACATGCAATGACTCCGACAACAATCCAAACAGTGCTCATTAACACGTCATACTGAAGCGTATTTAATGGTGTTCCGAAGTAAAATGACACAATCGGCAAAACTATTACCGTAAAAATCAATAAGAGAATCGTTACTAACATGGTTTAATGGTTTTTGTTTTTAGTGTATATGTTGACGAAGATAATCAAGCGCAGACAAAATTCCTTCATCTGTTGAAATTTGATCAAAAATTCCTTTTCCGGTTTTTTTCAACAAGGCTGCTTTGATTTTGTTCTCCGAATTCTTTTTATCATTTTTCATGAGTTGAATAACTTGCTCATTTTCAAACATTGGGATATTAATGAGTGGAAACCACTTTTTTAATGAAGAAACAATCAGTTCCTGGTCGTGGCTTGATAGGTAACCCAATTCAACCGAAAGATGTATCTCTGCAATCATACCAAGTACAACTGCTAAACCATGTGAAATGGGTGTTTCTGTACTTAAAAAATAACCTTCTAGGGCATGACCAACTGTATGTCCGAAATTTAAAAGTTTACGTTGACCTTCTTCAGTTGGATCTTCAGTGACAATTTGCATTTTAATCGCAGCACTTTTTTCTATAAACGGTATCAGCTCATTTGCTTCAATGCGCTCCAATTGTAGAAAGGCATTCCAAAGTTCTATGTCAGCAATCAATGCGTGCTTAACCATTTCCGCAAATCCATTCAGCACCTCTTCCTGCGGAAGCGTTCCAAGAAATGCAGTGTCCACAATAGTCATTTCTGGCATGGTGAAAGTACCCAACTGATTTTTGTAAGGACCCAAATCTATTCCGGTCTTTCCTCCTATCGCCGCATCAACCATTCCCAATAAGGATGTTGGAATGTGAAGAAAGGGAACACCACGTTTGAAAACTGCAGCAATAAAACCTCCTGTGTCGGTTACCACCCCACCACCAAGATTAATGATCAGGTCTTTACGTCCTATTCCGTAATCCGTGAGCGCCTCCCACACCTGAAAACAGATTTCAAGCACTTTATTTTCCTCGCCAGCCGGAAGCATCATGACTTCAGCGTCTTCAAGTCCGGTTATAGAAGTCAACAGGTATTCAAGGCAAAACTCATTCGTGTTTTCATCAACGATAATTACCTTTTTCGAATGGACAAATTTCGTATCGAGAAGCTGTTGTAGTGGACTTTCAGCAAGCGATGAAAAAATAACTGGACTGGAATGATCAATCGATGATTTTGGCATTTACACGGTTATTTGAGTCACAAAAATAAAGAAACCTATTCACCTGCATTCACGATGCACGAAAACGATTAATTTTGACACATGATTTCATTCGACAACACAGAAATTGCTTTTCAAAGTAAATCGAATTCCGATTTAAACAGGGCCTATTGGTTATTTAAACTTATTGGAAATCCAACAATGGTAAAAGTCGGTAAATGGTCGACCAACACCGCATTAAACATTGGATTACCAATTAATGGATTAATCAAAAAAACGATTTTCAAGCAATTTTGCGGAGGCGAGACCATCCAAGAATGTACGAAAACAATAGCTAACCTTGGCAAATTCGGTATTGGAACGATACTCGACTATTCCATTGAAGGAAAAACGAAAGAAGAGGATTTTGATGCAACGGTAGATGAAATCATTGCTACCATTCACGCAGCGAAAAACGATCCTACTATTCCTTTTGCTGTATTCAAAGTCACAGGTATTGGTCGGTTTGACAGCTTGGAAAAGGCAAACAACGGAACAAGTCAGTTAACTGAAAATGACCGTTTAGCCTTTCAACTGATCGTTTCCCGTGTGGACAAAATCTGCTTGGCTGCATTTGAAAATGGTGTTCCCTTGTTTATTGATGCAGAGGAAACGTGGATTCAAGATGCGATTGACACGATTGTACGCGACATGATGCGCAAATACAATAAAGAAAAAGCAATCGTATACAATACACTTCAGATGTACCGACACGACCGTTTGTCATTTTTGCATGCAGAAATTGAACTCGCGCGCGCGGAGGGATTTCATTACGGTGTAAAATTGGTTCGAGGCGCTTACATGGAAAAAGAACGCCTAAGAGCCGCTGAAAAGGGGTATCCTTCTCCAATTCAGCCAGATAAAATTACGTGTGACAATGATTTCAATCATGCACTGGAACTTGTTGTCAAAAACATCGATATTATGGCGTTGTGTTCAGGTTCGCACAATGAAAAAAGCGCGTTAATTTTGACCGATTTGATGACAAAAAAGCAAATTGAAAAATCAGATAAACGCATTTATGTCGCGCAATTATTAGGTATGAGCGATCACATCTCCTATAATTTGGCATATGCAGGTTACAACGTGGCGAAATACGTTCCGTACGGTCCGGTAAAAGAAGTTATGCCGTACCTATTGCGTCGCGCTGACGAGAACACGAGTGTTGCAGGACAAACTGGTCGAGAATTGTCGTTGATAATGACTGAGCGAAAAAGACGTAAACTCGGATAAATTAAGCGTTCAACCAATCGATTCCTTTTTTCAGGTTATTCAGCGTAAATGCTTCTGGCGAGTCAACTTCTGGCGTAAATCCATATTCCCAAGACGCATCTTTAGGCAAGCTCATTAGAATGGATTCGGTTCTACCACCAGATAATAATCCGAATTTCGTCCCACGGTCATGAACAAGATTGAATTCCACATAACGACCTCTTCGAAGGTTTCGCCAATTCAGGTGTTCCGGTTTTACATCAAGGTCTTTTCCTGCCAAAACTTGTTTTTCATACGTCTCTGGAAACAACTTTCCTAAATCGAGGCAGAATTGAAGAAGTTGTTCTTTCGTCAATCCGGAATCTTCAGCAATCAAGTGGTCAAAGAAAATACCGCCTACGCCACGAGTTTCATCCCGATGAGGCAAGTAAAAATAATCGTCAGCCCACGACTTAAATCGTTCATAAAACGTTGAATTGTAGCTATCGCAGACATTCTTCAAATCCGTATGAAACCAAGCTGCTTGATTGGGCTTTATGTAATGAGGCGTTAAGTCAATGCCACCACCAAACCAGTAGACTCCGGTATTCATTTCAAAATACCGCACATTCATATGAATGATTGGCACGAATGGACTGTTGGGGTGAAGTACGATTGAAACACCTGTGGCAAAAAACGATTCACCGTCTAAACCAAGTTGTTTGCGCATAATTTCTGAAACAGGTCCGTGAACTTCAGAAAATGCCACACCACCTTTTTCGAGAATGGTTCCGTCCTTAATTATCCTAGTTCTGCCACCGCCGCCTTCATCGCGTTTCCACAAGTCTTCTATAAAAATCGATTTGCCATCGACTTCTTCCAACCGCTTACAAATGTGATCCTGAAGTACCTTAAATTGTTCGGCAATAAACTCGCGATTCATTTTACCTTCTGATTAATTGAAAATCTTCTTGTTCGAAAATAAACACGCGTTCGTTCTCGTATCCATTTCCATCTCCTTTTTGAGCCAACTTGAACGAATTCATGATCGGCCTGAAGGTACTTTTCTTGAAAACGAAAAACTCAGTAAAATAACGAACGACATCGTATCCTTGAACGGCCATTTTAGTTAAATCAGCGTTGTAGGTCCTGCGGTACACCCGATTCATTTCTTTGGTAGGCTCATCGCTGTAATTCAGGTCGTTTGTTCCGGCAAAATGGAAATTGTACCTGTTTTTAAAATGGGATTTGACCTCATCAAAATTGACCCAATCTTTGGTCCCAAAAATTCGAATGGATTCGGAATTGTATTTCGAGCCAACTGAATTGAAGCTGTTCATAAACTTCAAAGCCTGACCTTTGTCATTTGTTGGAAACACGATTACTATTCGCTGTCCTTTTTTCATCAATGTGGAATAATTCTGTAATGTACCTTCCAACATTTTCGGTCGCTTATAGGTTTGTGATTCATTCATATATGCCGAACGAAAAGCATCATAGAGCAGCTGATCTTTTTCGAGTCCTGATTTTATAAGTATGACCACTTCATTTTCAGAAGATTTAGCGATGTAATTTGCCATTCCAGACATAAGTTGCGCATCAGATGGAACGGCTTGATAAACAAATGGGTTGTTTTTTAGTACAGCTGTATTTATTGCAGACGGACAAACCATATGCACAGCATGTTGTTTCGCCCAATTTGCAACGATTGGAATATGATCAGGATAAAAAGGACCATAAATAAGGTCTACATCTTGAAACTCTTTTTTTGAAATGATCTGTTTAACAATGCTTGTGTCATTTTGTGTATCAAAAACCATTACCTCAGCAGTTAATCCAAGCGACTGAAGTGAATCAAACGCTAATTTTGCCCCCATGTAAAACTCCGTTGACAAACCTGATACGAAATCCGTTGCGTTGGTCTTCTTATCCAAAAAGAAAGGCAACAAAACGGCTATTTTATAATCACTTTTTGAAGGAAACAAGAGCGCTTCAGTAGGTTTCTTCTCTACTTTTGGTGGAACAGACCGCACGTCATCAATGGCCTTTTCTTTGTGTTTCACAGGAATATTGATGGTCGATCCTGGATTCAATTTAGACGATTTCAGCCCATTGAATTTCTGGATCTCTTCAACTGAAACCATGTAACGCTTTGAAATGGAATACAATGTTTCAGAGGCTAGCACCGTGTGTTTTACAACAGAATCTCCCGGCGAAAAACCAGCAGGAATGAACGGATCCACTCTACTCGAGTCTGAAGAAGTACTATTGATATTGGTTGGATTTACTTCTGAAGCCTGAATTGCGACCAATTTTGGGATCTTCTCTACTAGTGGTATCCGTATTTTCTGTCCAACTTTCAAACCCAAATCAGCCCCAGTATTCGCATTTAAAATAGCTGCTGGTTCGACTCCATATTGCCGAGCAATTCCATAAACAGTTTCTTTCGGCTGAACGGCATGATCAATATCTGAATAAATGACAGGAATTAACAACTCTTGTCCAATTTCAATCCCTTCATAAACTTTAGGGTTAGCAGTCATGAGATCCATTTGAGGCCGTTCGTATAGTTGCGAAATTGTAAACAGTGTTTCACCCGTCTTTACCACATGAACGTAAAATTTAGCTCCGTTTACTTCACGTTTAACGAGCTCTTGCGCATAAAAAAGTTGACAAGAAATGATAAAAGCGACGAGCGTTAACGTAAGTTTTCTCATACGGATCACAATTGAAATTAAATTACTCCCACTCAATCGTTGCAGGAGGTTTTGAACTGATGTCGTAAGTCACACGGTTGATTCCCCTCACCTGATTGATGATTTTATTCGATATTTTGGCTAGAAAATCGTAAGGTAAATGGCACCAATCTGCGGTCATACCATCCGTTGATGTCACCGCGCGAAGTGCAACCGCATTCTCATAAGTACGCTCATCCCCCATTACACCAACTGACTGTACGGGGAGAAATATTGCTCCGGCCTGCCACACATCATCGTACAAACCATCTTCTTTCAGTCCATTGATAAAAATGGCATCCACATCCTGCAAGATGCGCACCTTTTCTTCTGTTACCTCGCCCAATATCCGAATACCCAATCCAGGACCTGGAAAAGGATGGCGATTGAGAATGGCCGAATCGATCTCAAGTGATCGTCCGATACGACGGACTTCATCTTTGAATAACAACTTCAATGGTTCAACCACTTGGAGTTTCATGTAATCAGGCAATCCTCCCACATTATGGTGAGATTTAATGGTTTGAGAAGGACCGCCATTCACAGAAACAGATTCGATTACATCAGGATAGATCGTTCCTTGTCCGAGCCATTTGGCATTTTCGACTTTCTTTGATTCTTCGTCAAACACCTCTAATCCACCTAATGCCGCATAAAATTGTTGAGATGCATCTACACCTTTCACATTTAAGCCCATGTGCTTGTATGATTCCAATACATGATGGAATTCGTCTTTTCGAAGTAAGCCGTTATCAACAAAAATGCAGTGCAACTGATCGCCTATTGCCTTGTGAAGTAATACAGCAGCAACACTGGAATCCACCCCACCTGACAGACCAAGTATTACCCGGTCAGTTCCAATCGTTTCTTTCAAGTGGTTAACTGTTTCTTCTACAAAAGATTGAGGCGTCCAGTCTTGCGAACAACCGCAAATATCGACCATGAAATTTTTCAATAATATGGCTCCTTCGAGTGAATGATATACTTCCGGATGAAATTGAATCCCAAATGTTTGTTCACCTTGCACTGCATAACCAGCAACTTTTACATCTGATGTACTTGCAATGATCGTATAATTGGATGGAATTTGTTGAATGGTATCACCGTGCGACATCCACACTTGAGATCCTTCAGACATTCCTTTGAGTAACGTTGTTGAATTATCAACATACTGCAAGTGAGCCCGACCATATTCTCTGGTGTTGGAAGCCATAACTTCCCCACCAAAATGATGCGCTAAGTATTGCGCCCCAAAGCAAACACCTAAAAGAGGGATTTTGCCTTTAATGGCAGATAAATCCGGTTTTGGAGCTGCGGCATCACGCACAGAAAAAGGGCTTCCCGATAAAATCACACCTTTGATGTTCGGTGTCAGTTCAGGGCATTTATTCCATGGATGAATTTCACAATAGATGTTCATTTCGCGAACTCTTCGGGCAATTAACTGAGTATATTGAGACCCGAAGTCGAGGATTAAAATCATTTCATGCATGGCACAAAGATAGTATGAATTCGTGGCTTAACTCGTTCCATTTTCGTCTAAAATCAACAAGCTTTTGAACAAAACATGTCTTCAATAGTCAAAATTGACCGTAACTGATTTTACATCCCACAATTATCGATCAAAATTCAACTATTTCAGCTTGAAGCTGGACATTTTTAATTAAATTTGACGCTTGCATTAAACGACACTTAAACAGATGATATCAGGACTTTTAAAGAAATTTTTTGGAGACAAATCCGCCAAAGACCAAAAGGAATACCAACCCATAATTGATGAAACAAATGCGTTTTCGGCTAAATACATAGAGTTATCTGACGATGAACTTCGGGCGAAGACAGCTGATTTTCAAGCACGCATAAAAGCGAGTATTGCTTCGAAAGAGGAGGAGTTAAATTTACTTAAAGAAAAAGTCGCAGATCCGGCCACTCCTATTCACAGCAAAGAGGACCTTTTTGATGAAATAGACAAACTCACAAAATCCATTGATGAAACGATTGAAGTGAGTTTAGCTGAAATCATGCCTGAAGCATTTGCAGCCGTAAAGGAAACTGCGCGCAGATGGTCACAGAATGGGGAATTAGTGGTTACCGCTACCGATTTAGATCGCGAATTAGCCAAGGTAAAAGACGGAATTGACATTTCTGGTGATAAAGCCATTTGGAAAAATAATTGGACAGCTGCAGGTGCTCCGGTTCAATGGAACATGGTTCACTACGATGTTCAGTTGATGGGTGGCGCAGTGCTACACCGAGGAAATATTGCTGAGATGCAAACAGGTGAAGGTAAAACCCTCGTAGCTACACTTCCTGTTTATTTAAATGCTTTAGCAGGGAAAGGTGTACATGTCGTTACAGTGAACGATTACCTAGCAAAACGTGACTCGGAATGGATGGGGCCACTCTACCAATTCCATGGATTACGAGTAGATTGTATCGACAAACATCGTCCAAATTCTGAAGAAAGAAGAAAGGCATATTTAGCAGACATTACTTTTGGTACGAATAACGAATTTGGTTTCGACTATTTGCGTGATAATATGGCTGGAGCTGTTGACGAACTCGTTCAATTGAAGCACCATTTTGCTATTGTCGATGAGGTCGATTCAGTTTTGATTGATGACGCAAGAACACCACTTATCATTTCAGGTCCAACACCAAGAGGTGAAGAGCATGAATTCCACCAATTAAAGCCGCGCGTTGAATCAGTTGTAAATGCACAACGTAACTTTGTTAATCAATGCTTAGCGGATGCTAAAAAGTTGTTATCGGTAATTAATAATCCAACCGACAATGCCAAGGAGGACAAGCAACACCTCGAAGAAGGTGGAATTGCCTTGTTACGGGCGCACAGAGGGTTACCGAAGAATAAAGCCTTGATTAAGTACTTATCCGAACCGGGAATCCGTGCTCATTTGCAAAAAACGGAGAACTTCTACATGCAAGAGCAAGGCAAGCAAATGAAGAAAATTGACGTTGAATTATTCTTTGTCATTGATGAGAAAAACAATACCATTGAGCTCACGAACAAAGGAATTGATCTCATTTCCGGATCAGAAGACCGCGACTTTTTCATCATGCCTGATATCGGTTCTGAAATCGCAAAACTTCAAAAAGAGCAACTCGAAAAAGAAAAATTCCTAGAGAAAAAAGACGCTTTAGTTCGCGATTACAGCATCAAATCTGAGCGCATTCACTCGGTAAACCAATTGCTCAAGGCATACACGCTATTTGAAAAAGAGGTGGAATATGTGATCTTGGAAGGAAAAGTTAAAATTGTTGACGAACAGACCGGTCGTATTATGGAAGGTCGTCGTTATTCTGATGGTTTGCACCAAGCTATTGAAGCGAAAGAAAACGTAACAGTAGAAGCAGCCACACAAACATACGCGACAATTACATTGCAGAATTACTTCCGCATGTACCACAAACTTGCGGGTATGACAGGTACGGCTGAAACAGAAGCAAAAGAATTCTGGGATATTTACAAATTGGATGTGGTTGCCATTCCTACCAACAAACCTGTTGTTCGGAAGGATCAAAACGACCTCGTTTTCAAAACCGCACGCGAAAAATATTCGGCTGTAATTGAAGAAATTGGAAAATTCGTCGCTGCTGGCAGACCGGTCCTTGTGGGTACAACCACAGTCGAAATATCCGAGTTATTGAGTCGAATGCTCAAAATGAAGAACATTCCTCATCAGGTATTAAATGCGAAATACCACCAGAAAGAAGCAGAAATTGTTGCTGAAGCTGGTAAGGCAGGAGCTGTGACAATTGCCACCAACATGGCAGGTCGTGGAACTGATATCAAACTAGGTGAAGGAGTAAAAGAAGCTGGAGGATTGGCGATTATTGGTACAGAGCGTCACGATTCACGTCGAGTTGACCGTCAGTTACGCGGTCGATCTGGTCGTCAAGGTGATCCAGGTTCATCCATTTTCTTCGTTTCACTTGAAGATGATTTGATGCGCAAATTTGGTTCGGAGCGCATTGCCAAGTTAATGGACCGTATGGGTCTTAAGGAAGGAGAAGTCATCACACACAGCATGGTTTCCAAATCGATTGAACGTGCACAGAAAAAAGTTGAAGAGAACAATTTTGGTGTACGTAAGCGACTGTTGGAATACGATGACGTAATGAACGCTCAGCGAAAGGCGATCTACAAAAAACGACGTAATGCGCTATATGGTGATCGTCTGGATATTGACATCGACAATATGTTTTATGATGTGTGTGAATCAATGGTTGCAGCGCATGGAAAAGAGAATTTCGATGAGTTTGAAATGGATCTCATCCGCTTAATTGGTATTGATTCACCTGTGTCCAAAGAAGAATTTGCTTCGATTGACCGCCAACTATTGACGGAAAAAATCTATCAATCTATGTACGAACAGTACAGCCGTAAGAACGAGAAAATTATTCAAAAGGCATTCCCACAAGTGAAGCACGTCTTCGAGACGATGTCTGATCGCTACAAAAACATTGTTTTCCCGCTAAGTGATGGACGCCGTGAAATGCAAATGGTTTTAAATCTTGAGGAAGCCTATTCAACAAACGGAAAAGAGATCACCAAATCATTCGAGAAGAATATCATTCTGGGAATGATCGACAATGAGTGGAAAGAGCATTTACGTGAGATGGATGACCTTCGATCAGCAGTGAATAATGCGCAATACGAACAAAAAGATCCATTGTTGGTCTACAAACTTGAATCTTTTGAGCTATTCAAAGCTATGCTTGGCCGATTGAATAACGAAGCTGTTGAATTGTTAATGAAATTAGACCTTCCGGTTGAAACTGAAGTTCAAAGTACGAATAAGGCAATCACGCAACAGAATAATTACGATAAAGCTCAAGTCAACCAAGGATCAACGAGTAGCTCTACCCCTCCTCCGCAATTCCAAGGAAGTGAAGGGTATCAGCAGGCTATTCAAAATTCGATGCCGCAGATGGAAAAACAAAAACCTGTTGTTTCTACAGAACCGCGAATCGGTAGAAACGATCCTTGTCCTTGTGGAAGTGGTAAAAAGTATAAACAATGTCACGGTAAATAACCGATAACAACATGACGGGTATTGGGATTATTGGTGCCGGTAACGTCGGTTTGCATTTGGCAAAAGCATTCAGTTCTACTGGGGAATTTTCTGTTGAACTTTTTTCAAGAAATCCAGATAGAACAAATGGCATTGAAGATCATATATCTGTTGAACTTTGCCAAGAAATTGGTGCATTCAAAGCAGATATCATATTTGTCTGTGTTCCGGATCATGCTGTTCTAAAGGTAATAAATGCGATACCTTCATCGAAAACTATAATTGTTACTGGTGGATCGATTGACTTGGAAAAGTTGAACAGACCTCTAGCAGGTGTTTTTTATCCCATGCAGACGTTCAGTGCGCAAGTCGAGTTGACATTCATTAATTACCCTGTTTTTATAGAAGGAACAACGCCTGAAATCACATCGAAATTGAAAGAATTCGCCAACGCGATTGGAAAAATAAGTCAACGTTCTACGTATGCGGATCGCGTTCATTACCATTTAAGTGCTGTTTGGGTCAATAATTTCACAAATCACCTTCTTTATCAAGCAAAACAACTGGCTGATGAGAACAACTTGAATTGGGACTTGTTCTATCCATTATTGGAAGAGACTATTGCCAAAA
>JBILNH010000149.1:0-5973 GCA_044375095.1 Crocinitomicaceae bacterium | reverse complement strand
AATTATTCGCATCCTTCGCAGTTAAGGAATAGGTTCCAGCTGCTAATCCTGTAAAGCTTCCAGAACTTTGGAATGCTCCGCTATTGAGTTGATACATGAGTGACCCGACACCGCCAGTTACATTAACCAAAATGGCTCCATTACTTGATCCGCAAGTCGCGCTAGTAGAAGAGGCTTGAGCGAAATTCAACTCCGCAGGTTGCTGAATAGAAAACGCAACTTGTTTCACACAACCTAATTGATCACGAACGTAAAGCTGGTAGTTTCCTGCAGCTAACCCTGAAAATGTAGCCGAGGATTGATAGGTGGTTCCATTGACACTGTACGAATATGGAGTGGCTCCTCCTGAAGCAGCACCTGTAACTGAACCAGTGCTACCACCAAAGCAAGCTACAGGAGTAACAGATGAAGTTTGAACTGCAAGACCTACAGAAATAGGTTTTGTATAGGTTTGTGTGCACGTTGTGTTCCATCCGACAAGCGTAGAGGTAAGTGTAATTGAATAACTCCCTGGATTGGTGAATGAATGCGTTGGGTTTTCAACAGAAGAAGCCGTGCTTCCATCTCCGAAATTCCATGAATAATAGGTACTAGTTCCCGCATAAGTTGCTAATCCAATTCGGTTGAACATCGAGTCTTTCGTGAAGGTAGAATTGTTGTCGAAAGAAACATTCGTACCAGGTGCAACGCATTGATTGAGTAAATCAAATTGTGTATTCAAGAAATGTGTCATTTGCGGAACGAGGTAAAAATCTCCGTCCTTATTGAATGTAGTTAATGCACTTGCCCAGTTTCCACCTGTTGAAGATCCAGCTAACGAGGTTAAATCGGCCCCTTGGCCTTCACCCTCTCCTGTATACCTTACTTGAAATGTATTCCCGTATGGCCATGCATTTCGAATACCGATTCCAACTGCAAACGCATTATTCACTGACGTGCCGCCGAGCGGCATACTGACTGTGATGTAACCAATACCGTTATCAGAAGACCAAAAAATATCGTCTGCATAACTAATTAGTGAGGTCGGGCGGCCATTTGCATCCACATTAAAGACGGAAATACGCAAAGGAACGCCACCTGGAAACGGATAATTTCCATAAATTCTTACTTGGCTGACTTTCCCTGGACCGTTGTAATGATACGTCTGTGCCGCCTGTTCTTCAAACCCGTTGATCAAGGTGTAAAACCCTGTTCCGCCTGTGTTTTTAGAATTGACGTACCCATTCCAATCTACACAGGATGTCTGCGCTGACAAACCGCCTGTCAGCAAGAAAGCTAACGCGGTAATTAATGTACTTCTCTTCATTTTTGACATGTTTAATTAATAAATGAACTTTCGAGCGAAACTAGTTTAAGGTAGACCGGATGACTATTTTATTCCATGAAATGAGCTGAAAACAATATAAACGATTGACTTAGCTCTGTGGAGGAGATTTAAAATAGTGATGAGATTCGATGGAATGCCTACCTTTGTCTACCAAACAAAAACGTCATGATTGAAGTTGGAATAATCATGGGAAGTACATCAGACTTGCCAATTATGAAAGAAGCTGCGCACATTTTAGACCAGTTCGGTATTGAGCATGAGGTTAAAATTGTGTCTGCTCACCGCACACCAGAGCGCATGGTTGACTATGCCAAAAGTGCGCGTGAACGAGGACTAAAAGTAATTATTGCTGGAGCGGGTGGCGCGGCGCATTTACCCGGTATGACAGCATCCTTGACTCCACTTCCGGTAATAGGTGTTCCAATTAAATCTTCCAATTCAATTGATGGCTGGGACAGTTTACTATCTATCGTTCAAATGCCAGGTGGTATTCCTGTAGCTACAGTTGCTGTAAATGGCGCAAAGAATGCAGGAATACTTGCTGCTAAAATACTTTGTGTAGATCGACCTGAGTTAATGGATAAGCTCAGTTCATTTATGGAGTCTCAGCGTTTGGAGGTTATGAAAAAAGCTGACGATCCGTTAACTAGTTCGTATTAAATCACCTGTAAAGCAGGTATTTTTCACGTATCGCTTTAAATTTATCCAACCCTATTTCCCAAGTTGAGCGTATTTCTTTTGCTGTCCAACCCGCATTGAGTTGATCGCGAAGGGTTGATGTTCCTGCCAATCGGTTAAAAAATCCGACTTGATCTATAAATACATTACTATCACCCAACAAGTCCTTTGCTTGAATTAAATAATTTAGGTTGATCTCGTACTTTCTTTTGATGACAGATGGACCTAAATCAAACCCATTACAGACTTTATTTTCATGAAGTGGATTTTTTGCCCCAGTTGTTGAAACGGGTGTAAAACTAAAATTGGTATGTGGAAACCGTGGGTGACCGAAAAGCTCAAATGGACGCTCAGTTCCCCTTCCGACACTAACGGTTGTTGCTTCAAACAAACATAAACTTGGGTAAAGTGTTATTGCGGCCTCTGATCGCAAATTTGGTGATGGTGGAACGGGCAATATATATTTCGATTTATGCGTGTAATTTTTGCAAGGGATTACCCATAAATTACAACTTAGGCTATCCTTCAACCATTTTTCTCCGTTTACCATGAGCGCATATTCACCTATTGTCATCCCATAAACGATTGGAACAGGGTGCATGCCGACAAAAGAGCGGTGTTCAGGTTCACGAATCGGACCGTCGATGTAATGTCCGTTTGGATTTGGGCGATCCAGTAAAACCAGTTTCTTCTTGTTTTCAGCACATGCTTCCATCACATAGTGCAGGGTTGAAATATACGTATAGAAGCGAACACCAACATCTTGAATATCGAAAATGATCACATCTACATCACTTAGTTGGTATGGCATGGGCTTCTTGTTCATCCCGTAAAGTGATATAATCGGCAATCCTGTTTTTTGATCAACCGTACTGTGCACTTTTTCTCCTGCATCAGCATCCCCTCTAAAACCGTGTTCAGGAGAAAATACTTTTTTCACATTCAGCCCTAGCGAAAGGAGGGTATCTACTAAGTGAGTTGTGCGAATTACTGACGTTTGATTACCCACGACTGCAATCTGTTTTCCTTTTAATGAATCCAGTACCAAATGAAGTCTTTCGATACCAAGGATAGGTTGGCGAAGCGAGTGTGTTGTGAATTCAATTTCACGGATGTATTCTTCCTCTTCTAGGTCATTTCGTTCAACCACATGAGAGGCAGTATTTTCAATGACGGGCAATTCTTTGTTATTACCGCACGAGGAGAGTAAAAGCAAACAAACACTTTTCAGGCAAAAAAGCTTTATGTACTTTAGCGAGCTAAAGCGAACAGTATTGTCTTTTGAGTACTTCATATCCCGACGCATCCTAAAAAGCGAGGTCCAAGGTAAAAAAGTTTCCCGGCCTATCGTTCGTATTGCCATGATAAGTATTACACTTACTGTTGTTGTTAATTTGATCACTCTTGCCGTAGTCAAAGGGTTTCAACACGAAGTGGTTGGCAAAGTTACTGGTTTCGGGTCACATTTAACCATTCAACACGTAGGAGATTTTAGCGTTTTTGAAGCTCAACCCATTCAAATTCATCAACAATTTGTAAACGAGCTAAAAGCTGATCAACGCATTAGTGGCGCTTATCCCGTTGCTTATAAACCTATTGTGCTTCAAGCAACCGTTCAAACTACCAAGATTCAAAATGGCAAGAAAATCACTCAAAAACAGAAACAAATTCATGGAGCGCTGTTAAAAGGTGTTGATCAATCCTACGATTTTACTTTTTTTAAAAAACATTTGAAATCTGGACGATTACCCGAACTCAACCAAGTTGAACCGTCAAATGAGGTGATATTATCCAGACAGGTTGCGCGTGATCTTCAACTTGAACTTCACGATACGTTACACAGTTTTTTCGTTAAAGACAGACCTGTAAAACGCTTGTTTAAACTCGTAGGCATTTATGAAACAGGTCTAGAAGAATTCGATCGAAAAATGATTATCGGTGACCTTCGTCATGTTCAAGATTTAAGTGACTGGGGAATGAATGTAAAGCTTGAAGTTGACGATACGTTATACAATGGTCAACTCGTGATCCGTTCAGTTGTTGGCGGAAGAAGCGGATTTTTAACATATGATTGGGGTAATGGTCCTGAAAAGTATAGTGGCATAAGTACTTGTCCGACAAAAGACACCCTTATTCGCGTTATAGTTCGTGAGGAAGATACGGAACGTAAAATCCGAATCGACACTGCGTTTATGCAACTTAAGATTAAAGGAAATGCCAGCGCGCCCTGCGTATTTGAGTTAAATGAAGATGGAGAGCTGGTTAAATACAGTGACGACACGGACGTGAATTCATTCCAGTTGAATGCAGGATCTAAAACAATTCACTTTACACCGAAAGATGGTAAAGGAGGTTCGTCTTCCTTTGTCAGTGCGTTTGAAGTGAATCTGAACAATTGGGACGACCTTGACGAAATCGAGCAACCGTTGAAAAAGAAATTCGGACTTATTCCCAATGAGCATGGAGAATCTCTTCAGGTACTGCCAATTACAGAAGCTCAAAAGGACATTTTTGTTTGGCTTGGATTCCTAGATGTTAATGTCGTAATTATACTTGCCTTAATGTTCATAATAGGCATTATAAATATGGGTTCTGCCTTACTCGTGCTTATTTTGGTTCGGACATCATTTATTGGAACATTAAAAGCACTAGGCGCATCAAATTGGTCTATTCGTAAGATCTTTTTATATCAGGCTGGTGGATTGATTTTAAGGGGAATGTTAATTGGCAATATCATAGGTGTTGGGCTATGCGCTTTGCAGTATTACTTGAAACCGTTCAAATTAAATCCAGAGGTTTACTATTTGGATAGTGTACCTATCGAATTTACCTGGACTTCTTGGATATTCTTAAATTGTTCAACCCTAGTAATCTGTCTTTCCGCGCTGATTATCCCAAGTCTTTTAATAACACGAATTCAACCCGTTAAAGCCATTAAATTCAATTAATTCGCTTTACTTTGTTTTCAGATCAACGTACTGATAAGGCCTATATTTTTCCGTATTATCCTTGTCGTTTTCATAAGATGGACCTTGAACGACAGTCCCGTCAATTATAATTTTCACTTGGGAGCTATACCCTTTAGAAGTAAAGTAGTTTTCTAGTTCACCTTTAATTCGATTGGCTCGTGAACGTGCAAGATTATCATTGGTTTTAAACGTTTCTGTTGGGACGTAGGACGCTGATGAAAAAATATGAATAGCGACTGATTCTCTTCCTTCAGCCAATTGGCGTTCAATCGTTTCGGCATAGTTTCTAAGCTTTCCTTCCGAAATGGTAAATCGATCACCATTATATTCAAAGTAATGCATGAGTGCGATGTCATCAAATTTCTTGATAATCGGTTGAGTAATAACTACATCACAAGAAGCTGATTGTCCCGTTGCATCGGTGACTTGAACAGTGTAAGATCCTGCTTTTACATTTGTAACGAACTGATCTTGTGATCCAATTGACCATTGATACGTATATGGAGCCTTACCTCCACTAGCCATAGCATTAAGTTCACCGTCAGAACCATTAAATTTCGTCACATTTATTCCAGAACAGATTAATTTTAATGGAACTAGAATTGCTTTTTCGGCCATATATAAATCACTGCGTTCAGCGTCTCTATTTGACGACCAATAACACGTCGACTCTGACAATGAAAAATAGGCGTCAAACTTAGTTGAGTTGATTTTGTCTCCTAAATTCATAGGTGTAGACCAATTGTCCCACCCATTCCCTTGACGTACGGAATAGAAAATATCCGCATCGCCAAAGCCACCATGTCCATTACTTGAAAAAAACAGTGTGTCTTTAGTATTGGATAAAAACGGAGAGATCTCGAACCCAACAGAATTAATGACATTTCCCATATGAATGGGAGAAGACCATTGACCATTTTGCTTTGTAGACACATAAAGGTCTTCGCTTCCAATAGAATTTGGACCAGCATATGATATGACGACAACATCTTCAGATGA
>JBILNH010000025.1:0-21036 GCA_044375095.1 Crocinitomicaceae bacterium | reverse complement strand
AGAATAGTAGTGATTTTATCATAAGCCTAAAATGATTTTTCTCACCTCGTTCGTTGCGAGATTATCGAATTGGATGAAATAGATACCATTGGTTAGCTCACTCAGTGAAATAGATGTTTTCTCTGTGTAATCGGTTATATTCTTCACCACTCTTCCTGATTGATCGACAAAGCTTAAGGAACCTGAATATCCATTAATTGTGATATTTCCTGCTGTCGGATTTGGGAATAATGTAATCTTATCCAGAGCACTTTCACTTAAACCAACATAATTGGCATTCATCTCAAGAATATATTCACCACCCGAATTACCCCAGCCTTCAACTATGATGTATACAGTTCCAAGGCCATCTGTAGAAAACGTTAATGCTGATGAAGTACCACACCCTGGAGCATCATCGTTGTAAGCGAGTATATTTCCATTTGCATCAACAACACTTAGAAATGTGTCAAATCCAGATCCACAAAGCGAAACAGAAACCGATTCCATCATGGGAGTTGGATTCAGTTGATAATAAACATCCGGTGAATTATAAACCAAATTCTGGTTTCCATAACAGAATGAGTTGTCGTTGGTATCGATGTATGGTAATGTTGTAACCACAATTGGATCACTTGTGTCGTCACCAATGTACGCACTGCAATCTACACCGTTCGATATAACAATTCCGAAATCCATCACACTTCCCCAGGTGAAACTTGCACATGGATCTAGGGGTAAGGTTACACTGTTGGACTCATATTGCATGACGCGCATTCGTGTAATTCCATTTTGAGCACTAAATGGCGCTGTAAAATTGAATGCCTGTGGCGCAGCAGGAGGTGTGCCTTGCCAAGTTCCAATAGATTCTGAAGGATCAAATGTGCCGCTTTGATCGAAATCAATCCAAGCTTGACCAGCACCGGCGTAGGGTCCACCACATGTACCAAAATCAATTGTAGCGATATATGGACTGCCCGCATTCAGCGTGGCTGATAAATTCGTGAGGTCCTGTAAGCCTACAACGCCAGGACATCCCACGTAATTAATCGATCCTGAAGCGCCGATTAATACAACTGACTCCACATTTGAATCTGCTGTGCTAGAAGGACCTACGTTCGTGCAATATTGTGCATTAACTGAATGCACGATTGCTATTCCGAAGAAAAAAAGAATTTTTTTTAGCATGGTTTTATAGTTGATGTAAATGTAGAAAAAATATTCCCTTAACTTACAATTAACATAAACTTGAGTGTCTATAGCGTTTTTCAGATCGTTACAATTGTTCGTCTATTGAAATTTAGAGTCATCTTAAGGAAAAGAAAATCCATTTCAGGATATAAAAAACTTGCTTCGATACACTCTTAATAAGAAGATTATTCAATGAAGTACCTCGATGACTCCTTTATTCGCTTGTTGATCAAAAAACGAAAACCCAATTCAACAAAACACGAGTATGGACATGCACTATTAATTGCTGGAAGTAAAGGAAAAATGGGGTCAGCAGTATTGGCATCAAAAGCAGTCTTATATGCTGGAGCTGGTTTGTTAACAGCTCATATCCCATCTCGAGGAGAGTCAGTTTTACAATTGGCAATTCCAGAGGCTATGGTTTCACTTGACAAGTCAGTTGATTTTGTTAGTGAACTGCCCAATTTATCCCATTTTTCATCAATTGGAATCGGTCCCGGGATTGGGCAATCGGGGAACAATTCTGGAGTTATAAAAGCCCTTTTTAAATCTTCGTTGGTTCCTTTAGTAATAGATGCGGATGCCATAAACATGTTGTCAGATCAGCAGGAATTGCTTTCCTGGCTACCCAATGATTCTATCTTAACTCCACATCGAGGAGAGTTTGAACGATTAATTGGAAAACAGCTTAAAGAAGAAGAATTAATCGATATGCAGCAAGAATGGTCGATACTTCATGAAGCCATACTTATTCGGAAATCACATCATGCGGTTATTACAGGTGCTGATGGTAGCTTGTACATAAATACAACCGGAAATCCAGGCTTAGCAAAAGGAGGGTCAGGAGACGTCTTGACAGGGATGATTACAGGCTTTCTTGCTCAAGGTTATTCACCGATTGAGTCGGCATTGATTGCTACTTACGTTCATGGGAAAGCCGCAGATATTGCGCTGCGAAAGATTAATGAAAATTCGCTTCTAGCAACCGATGTAATTTTCCACATTTCAGCTGCGTTGAATGAAATCGGAAAGGATTCGTTGATTCGAAAGAGAACTTTGTCAATTCTTAGCCCATCAATATCGACAATCTCAAAATAATAACTTCCCATTTCAAAATGATCTCCAGGTTGAGGAATGCGCTGGATCTGATTCAGAATAAAACCGGCAAGTGTTGTATACTGCGCAATGTTGTCTTCGATAATTTCACGTTGAAAGAACTGATTAAGTTCAAAAATCAACGTTTTTCCATTGATTAAATAAGTGCCATCTGTCCGTTTGATAATATCTTCTCCATCCGATTCATCTTCATCTGGTAAATCACCAACTATTGCCTCAATTAAATCATGAAGCGTAATGACTCCAATTACTCCTCCGAATTCATCAATGACAACACCAATGTATTGTTTCTTACTCTTAAATACATTTAAAATGCGGAAAGCAGGTGAGTTCTGAACAACATAAATTGGCGGTTGCATGATGTCTTCAAGCTGAAACCCTTCTTTCTGGTAATTTTCTAAAAAGTCTTTTATGTTTATTATACCTTTTACTAGACTTAATTGACCATCACACACAACAAATTTGGAATGCGCACTTTGAATCAATTGATTGAAAATATCTTTCAATGAATGGCGCAAGTTAATCCATTCAACTTCAGAACTATGTGTCATCAACGATTTAGCGGTTTGATCAGTAAAGAAAAATAAGTTTTGATGCACTTGACTTTCTTCATTTTCAAGAACCCCTTGTTTTCCTGCATTGTGAAGCATGAATTTCAATTCCTCCTCACTGATCGCGTCATTATCTTTTTCTTTAATTCCAAAAAGTTTTAGAAGCAGTTGTGTTGAAACGGAAAGCAATTTGACAAAGGGATACGTGACAATCGTGAAGTACTTAATTATTGGTGAACAAACCATTGCAATTGATTCAGCATTATTCATGGCAATTGTCTTTGGCACCAATTCTCCAATGACAATTGTAAAGTAGGTAATAGAGCCAATGACAGCCAATAGCGAGACGGTTTCAGTATAACCTCCAAATATACCTAATGGTTCAAGAATTAGTATAAGATCGTCTGTCAATGCCGCTCCTCCGTATGCACCTGATATAATGCCGATGAGTGTAATTCCGACCTGAACGGAAGATAAAAAGTTCTCAGGCTTATCTAACAGAAGTAATATGGTTTTTGCTCTTGAATTTCCTTGATCAGCCAAATGTTCAATTCTAGATCGTTTAACTGAAACCAAAGCGATTTCAGATAAAGCAAAAAATCCATTTAAAAGAGATAAGAGGATAATAATGACGATTTCCATGATACAAAGCTAAGGCTTTAACGGAAATAACAAGTTTAAAACAACAAGGTAGAAAAAGTATTTACTTAATCTTCATCTTCGAAATCATCTTCTGTTTCGTCTAAATCATCATTAGAATACAAAGAATTTAAATTATCGAGTTCAAAGTCATCATCTTCATCCTCATCAAAAAAACGCGTATTCTTACCTGATTTTTTATACGCATTCATCTTTGGTTTCTTCATTCCTTTATCATCATCCCAAGCTTTTCCTTTTTTGTCCTCCTTTTTCCGTTTAGGTTCGATTTTCGAAGATTCAAATGGTGGGATGAATGGAGCAGTAGAATCACCTTGTGCAGGTTTTCTATCTTCCTCTCGATTTGGGCGATCATTTCTAGGCTGCTGATCACGAACCGGTCGATTGGAGTCCCTTGACGATTGATCTCTTGGTCCTCTGTTATCAGGACGTTGTTCGGCTTCTTTTACCGCAATAGGTCTACCGTTCAATAGACTTCCGTCTAAAGCTTTGATAGCTTCTCTTGCTTCTTCAGCATTAGCCATTTCAACAAATCCAAAACCACGGGATTTACCAGTCTCACGATCAGTGGCAACAGTCGCTTTTAAAACTGTTCCAAAACGCGCGAACGCTTGACGTAATTCGTCATTTCCGATGCCAAAATCCAATTTGGCGACAAAAATACTAGTCATAAAAATGCAATAGCAAAATGTAACTTTTGTTTTCTGTTTGGTCGAAAATAGGATTTTTTTTTGTAGATTGAATGATTTGTGCAATATTTTAATTGAGTAATGAAATGAACGCAGTCATTTTAGGCGCTACAGGTCTTGTAGGTCATGAGCTTTTGGAGCTTTTAATAATGGATAAAAGGTTTACAAAAATTGATCTATTAGGCAGAAGGGAGATGGACATTCGAGAAATTTCGGTAACGAATCATGTGGTTGATTTTGATGAATTGAATAAATGGCCTATTCATCATGAGGTAGATGTGTTGTTTATTGCTTTTGGTACAACAATGAAAAAAGCAGGATCAAAAGAGCAGCAATTCGAGATTGATGTGAATATCCCAACTAAAGTAATGCGTTTGGCTAAAGAGAATGGCGTGAAGCGTTGCGTGGTTGTTTCAGCACTTGGTGTTAGTAAAAAATCACCTTTCTTTTATTCACGCATGAAGGCTCAATTAGATGAAAATGCCATTGAAATGGGATTTGAACAAGTGGTTTTAGTTAAACCTTCAGTGCTTGAAGGCCCAAGAATGGAAAAACGTCCTGGAGAAAAAATGTCCATTGCTATTGGCAATGCACTTGCGAAAACTGGAATGATCGATCAATTCAAGCCGGTTGAATCCATTAATGTGGCGAAAGCAATGATTCAGTCATTACTAACATTGCCGATTGGTTTTCATGACGTAACATCTAAAGAAATTCATCGGTTGGCAAAGGAGTATACTCAGAAGGAAATAAAAGCAAATCACTGATTATTTCGAGTTCAATTTTATCAATTCATCTCGTATTTCTTGCAATATCTTTTGATCGTTCGACAAATCTGCTTCCTCAGGTTGATTAGACTCTGTCGGGTTTGTGTTGTCCTTGTTGACGAGCCTGGCTTTATTCAAGGCCTTAACAAGAAAGAAAATGATTAACGTAGTAACCAGAAATGAAATGGTTGAAGCCAAAAACTTTCCGTAAAGCACACCGTTCCAACCCAAATTACTGAGCTTGTCAACATGAAGCGCTGTCATCGCAGGTTTCAATAATAGCGGAGTAATTACATCAGAAATTAGTGAATCAACAATTGCGCTAAACGCATTGGCTACAATTACGGCAACTGCGAGATCGACTACGTTTCCTCGCATAATGAATGTTTTAAACTCTTTAAGCATAACTAATTGATTTTAAACGGATGTCGATGGATTAATGACCTGCTTAGCGTTTGTTCATCTGCGAATTGCAATTCAGTACCAACCGATACGCCACGTGACAAAGTGGTGATTAAAACTTCTTTTCCTTGCAGCTTTTTAAATAAATAGAAATTGGTTGTATCACCTTCCATTGTAGGACTTAACGCAAAAATAATTTCAATCACATTACCTGTCGATACTTTTTCAATTAATGGAGCGATCGAAAGATCTGAAGGACTAATGCCGTCCATTGGTGAGATTACTCCTCCTAACACATGATAAATTCCTTTGTATGAACCTGTTGATTCGATGGCCATAATATCTCGGATATCCTCTACCACGCAAATAATGGAATGGTCACGTTTCTCATTCGAACAAATGGAACAAGTAGATTCATCAGAAAGGTTGCCACAAGAGCTGCACGTTTTAGTTTCTTTTTTGAGGGCAATAAATGCTTGTGTAAACTGTTCAATTTCTACTTCACTTCGTTTTAATAATTGTAAAACAAGTCGAAGCGCTGTTCGTTTGCCTATTCCAGGTAAAGATGAAAGCTGATCAACAGCTTGTTCCACATATTTTGAATGCAATTTCACTAAACAAAGGTAAATTCTATGAGAATGCTATGAAAAGCCATTTAAGTTTGTTTTGAACAGTAGTTGTTCATTAAGACTTTTGAAAAGCGTAACTTTGCACCAATGGCAGCGAATGAATTGAACATACGAAACAAGCGCGCACGTTTTGAATACCACTTAACGGATATGTTTGTTGCAGGTATGCAATTAAAAGGCACTGAAATTAAAAGTATTCGTAAAGGTAAAGCCAGTATTCTTGAAGCATACTGTATTTTTCATAAGGGAGAGGTGTTCATTCGGAATATGTTCGTCTCCGAATATGAAAATGCGTCGTTTTATGTACACAAGCCGCGTTCAGACCGTAAATTGCTCTTGAATAAAAAGGAAATTATTAAAATTGAAAAATTCCTTACGACTAAAGGCCATACATTGATTCCGTTGCGTCTGTTCTTATCTGAAGGGGGATGGGTTAAGGTGGAAATTGCACTTGCACAAGGAAAAAAACTCCACGATAAACGACAAGATCTTAAGGCAAAAGATGATCAACGAGAGCTCGACAGGGCACTAAAGCGCTAGCTAGAAAAATCCCAATGTTAGCAAGTGATACAAATGATTGTTTTGTACCAGGAAAAGCATCATTACAGTAGGAGAGAGGACCAGGCTGAGGTAATAGAGTATGGTGAACCAAGTCGTTTTTCTTCTGAACAAAAAGGTGATCGTTGGAAGAAGGAAAATAATTAATATCAATAATTTCATTGATTGAAAAGTGAGTTTAATCGGATAACAAAAGGTCGATTGAAAATCCCTTCCACAAAGTTTCACCGGCTGATGAAAAATACCCGTTCTAAAAACATTAATATGCCGTATTTTGTGAATCTCATCCCTATTAAAGTCAACGACCCAGAACGAGTGATCATTTTTTGTTTTTAAAATAGATAACTTTTCTGTTTCACTTAATTGAGCAACTTGATAGGCATAATGTGTCAGTTCATCGTTCTCTATTTTATAGGGAAGAAACCATTCACTTATTAATACTAGACTGAGTGAAAGACCAACCCACATACTTATTTTAATTACCCTCCATCTGTAGCCTTGGAATAAGCGAATAAAGTAGTTTTCATTCGCCAATCGCTCACGTTCCAATTGCTCATAATAGCGTCTTTTTGCTTCGCGAATTCTTTCCTCTTTGGGCGAATGAGATCTTCTTTGTCCAACAGTTTTTTGCTGATGGTTTTGTTCCTTCCTATGGTTAATTAGCGCTTCGTACGCTGCATTTAGGGCAATAAATTGTTCCTTGGCCTTTGGGTCTGGATTTTTATCAGGATGGTATTTTAATGCAAGCCGACGGTATTTCCGTCGCAATTCTGCATCGGAATCAACTGGTTGGGCACCGAGTAAGTTATAGCAGCTCTGTATATTCATCCCGTTTAAGTTGATTTAACGTTGATCTTCGATCCACCTTTCCGCTTTGCAGTAGAATGAGTTCGTTTATGTAATATACGCGTTTCGGAAGTTCATGTCCTTGCAATCCAACCTGTGTAAGTTGACTTTTATCTAACTTGGGGTCGTTACGTGTAGCTACCACAAGAACAACCATTTCACCCCAGTAATCATCAGGAATTCCTGCAACAATAAACGGCTTAGAAATAAATCTTCCAAGTTTTTCTTCAATCGCTTCTGGAAAAATTTTCTTACCACCCGAATTGATGACTAGATCTGTTCTGCCTAACCAGTTAAAATGGTACTCATCGATTAATTCAATGTGTTCTTTTGTTTGAATTGGTTTTGTTGAAATACTGGGGTAATGGATGACCAATTGATGGTCGTTTTCCGAAAACTGAATATGTGGCAATGCTTCATAATTGTCATCCGTTTCTTTACCGATTTTTCTCACTGCTACATGAGAGATGGTTTCTGTCATGCCAAATGTCTGGTAAGCGGTGTAGTTGATTGAGTTTAGTTTTTCAATAAGTTGTGTTGTTACCGGTGCCCCACCAACAAGTAATGTTCGAATTGACAATAAGGCTTCTGGTTTTTCTGCTACTAATTGATGTGCCTGTGTTGGCACCATTGCAGCCAGGTCTATTTTTAAATGATTGTTCAAATCTGTTATTGGTTGAGATTGAACAGGCGCCACGATTAAATTCAGGCTTCTTTCAATGGAACGAATCACCATCATAACACCTCCTATGGTCGTTAATGACAAACACAACAGGGCATTTCCTCCTTTCTGAATCGAAAAATAGTCGAGTGTCGCTCGCGCTGAAATCCGCATGTGTTCCTTATTCAATTCGATTAATTTTGGCGTTCCGGTTGAGCCTGAAGTTCGAATTGTTACTGTTTTACCTGGTGAAAACCATTGATCCAAGAAAACCTCAAGTTGATGTTTTTCTTCTGTAACACCCTTCAAATAAGTAATCGATTGGATCATTTCGGAACTTGGAATGGTTTTTGTCCCAAAAGTAACAACTTTGATGATTTGCAGTTATATTCGTGTGTAACATCAAAAGTGAAAGCATATTAATTTAACAGAAATAACATGAGAAAATTACTTTTAATTTGTTCCCTTGCTTTTGTGGGAATGTCATTTTTAACTGAAAAGCAAGTCTCCTCCCAATCGACTGAAGAAGGTATTCAGTTTCAATCCCTATCCCTAGAGGACGCCAAAAAACAATCGTTAAAATCGGGTAAACTTATTTTTATTGATGCGTATGCCAGCTGGTGCGGTCCTTGTAAACGAATGGCAGCTACTTCTTTTAAAAACCTAGAAGTTGGGAAGGTGTACAACGAGCAGTTTATCAACTTAAAAATTGATTGCGAAAAAGATGCAGATGGACCTGAACTAGCACGAATGTATAAAGTGAAAGCGTATCCGACGTTACTCGTAATTGATGGTAACGGCAAATTAATCAAAGAAGTAGTTGGAATGCAAATGGAAGAAGGACTGTTAGCCCTTGCTAATTCACTTAAAAAGAAGAAATAGTTTATATTCCATTTATAGAAAACGAAAAAGTCCGCTCAATGAGCGGACTTTTTTATTTTAAAGACAGTGGTGAATTATTCTCCTTTGTCCATTTTCTCTTTTAATTCAGCAAGCGCATCCAAATCTCCAAGTGTTGATTTCTCGTTGTTTTGGTTAATTGCTTTAACTGCTTGAGATGTAGATGATCCAGCTGATCCTTTTTTATCCCCACCTTTTGATGTTGGCTTATCTTCACCTTCTTCAAACGTTCTTGTGTGAGAAACAACGATCTTTTTCGCTTCTTTATTGAATTCAATCACTTTGAAATCAAGTGTTTCTTCCACTTTAGCGTTCGTACCGTCTTCTTTACGTAGGTGTTTAGAAGGACAGATTCCCTCAACTCCGTATGGCAATGAAACGATGCCAGACTTGTCCTTGTTTTCGATGATTGTTCCTTGGTGAACAGATCCTTCTCCAAAGATGGTTTCGAATACATCCCAAGGATTTTCTTCAAGTTGCTTGTGACCTAATGAAATACGACGATTTTCACGATCGATTTCCAATACAACAACCTGCATTTCTTCACCTACCTTGCAGAATTCGGATGGGTGCTTGATCTTTTTCTGCCATGAAAGGTCAGAAATGTGAATCAATCCATCAACTCCCTCTTCAAGTTCAACAAATACACCAAAGTTTGTAAAATTACGAACCTTCGCATTGTGCTTAGTTGTAACGGCGTACTTACCTTCGATATCTGCCCAAGGATCTGGCATTAATTGTTTAATGCCTAAAGACATTTTACGCTCTTCACGATCCAATGTTAAGATAACAGCTTCAACAGTGTCTCCAACAGTCATAAAATCTTGTGCTGAACGTAAGTGTTGAGACCAGCTCATTTCAGAAACGTGGATCAATCCTTCAACTCCAGCGGCGATTTCAACAAACGCACCGTAGTCAGCCATAACGACAACTTTTCCAGAAACTTTATCACCAACTTGTAGGTTTGCATCAAGTGCATCCCATGGATGTGGTTGAAGTTGTTTTAGTCCAAGAGCGATACGCTTTTTATCGTCATCGAAATCAAGAATTACAACGTTTAATTTTTGATCTAATTCAACGATTTCCTCTGGGTGATTGACACGACCCCAAGAAAGATCTGTAATGTGAATCAATCCATCCACACCTCCAAGATCGATAAAGACACCGTAAGAAGTGATGTTTTTCACCGTTCCTTCCAATACTTGTCCTTTCTCTAATCCTGAAATGATTTGTTTTTTCTGCTCTTCGAGCTCTGCTTCGATAAGCGCTTTATGAGAAACAACTACATTTCGGAATTCTTGGTTGATTTTCACAACTTTGAACTCCATGTTTTTACCAACGTATATATCGTAGTCACGGATTGGTTTAACATCAATTTGAGAACCTGGTAAAAACGCTTCGATTCCGAATACGTCAACAATCAATCCTCCTTTTGTACGACACTTCACAAATCCAGTGATAACTTCACCTGTGCGAAGTACGTCATTCACACGGATCCACGCTTTGTGCATACGTGCTGTTCGGTGAGAGACAATTAACTGACCGCTTTTATCTTCTTGACATTCTACATACACGTCAACAGTGTCCCCAACTTTTAAGTCAGGATTGTAACGGAATTCAGAAGCAGCAACAACACCTTCAGATTTGAATCCGATGTTGATAATCACTTCTTTTTTAGTTAACAATACAACCGTTCCTTCAACTACTTCTTTTTCGTTAATCGAAGTCAACGTTTGTTCGTATTTGTCTGATAACTCAGAACGTTGGATATGCGTGTACCCGTCTAATGCGAGCGCATCCCAATCAAAATCTGCAGCGCCATGCTGCTCAACTGTTTTTTTTGCCATTTGGCTTTTTTACTTGTATTTCAGATTCCCTGCTCATCTGAAAGTGTGAATACTAAGCTGTAATTCAACAGGGTACAGCACTATTTGAGGGTGCAAAATTAGTGAAAAGATCAGTACAAAACAATAGTCCAAAAAAAAGACCATCCGAGGATGGTCTTTATCGATTTTATGTAGCGCATTACTTTATTGCGTCAGCACGTTTCTTGTATTCGTTTGCTTTGTCAAATTGACCAAGGTTACGATACAGCTGAAATAAAATTGTTAACACGTCTTTATCGTTTGGTTTTTTTGCAATGTACGCATCCAACGGCATAATCGCTTTTGTGTAAAGCATGTCAGCTTCAGCATTCATTCTGTCGTAGTTTGGATCGCCAAATTTCAATTGACTTGCTGTGGATTTCATTTCCCCAGCCCATGTAACAAGGTGAGCACCAAGTTGATAGAGGGCATCTTCGTAGTTTGGATCCAATGCAATCGCTTGATTCAACGACGCTTCTGCTTTTTCGTTCTGCTTCAAGTCAATATAAATTGTCCCAATAGTATAATGTAACTGCTTGTTTTTAGGGTCTTTCTCGATAGCTTCATTTAGTGCCGCTTGAGCACCAGCAGCATCTCCTGCTTCAATACTCATGTTCACCAATTCAAGAAGCAAGTCTTTTTCTAAAGGGAACTTCACGCGACCTTCTGAAATGATCGATTTAGCTTTATCTAATTGTTTTGATTTGCGGTAAGCAGTCGAAGCTAACACATAATTGGTTGTTTTTTTATAACCCAATCGTGCCAAATTAGCATATCCATCAGCTGCTTTACCAAAGTCTCCACCTTTCTCAAAACATAATGCAGAGTTGAATAGAGAGGTTGAATCTACTTCTCCTACTGCATCAAAGAATTTAGCTTCAACCAAATAAATTTCCGCAGCTTCATTAAACATGTTGTTTTTGTACATCATGGAAGCAAAACCGTCTAGCATGTCATGTTTCTGATAGGATGATTGCCTTATATCACTATCAAACTTATCACTCACTTGGAATCCTTTTTTAAAAGCAGCTACTGCCACATCCATTGCATCTTCACCTGCCAGTTTAATGAATGATGTATCCATTGTTTGCATTCCCAAAACGAGGAAGTTGGAATAGATTTCGCCCTTGTAATAAAGTGTTTTCGGGCTTTCTTTCGTGTCTGGATGAATGGAAGCGGCATCGATGTGTCCTTTGGCTGCAATCAATGATTTTTTTGCTTTGTCCATGTCACCATTGGCCATAGCAGTAATAAAACCATTCTTATATTCTACCGCCGCGCTTGTTTCTACGTTTTTTTGAGCCATGGCAACCGAAGTAAATCCAATCAATCCCAAAATAAAGGTTACTTTTTTCATATGGTATCTTTTGATCGTTAACAAATTATTCGGCATCGTTGTTTTCAATATCTGTGCCAGATTCCGTTTGCTCTTCATCAGATGTTGGGTTTATTGGCAATCCATTCTCATCCAACTCTTCATCTTCTTCATCAGAACGCGGTACTCTTGCAATTGCCGCAATCTCAGCGTTGTTTTTCAAGTTTATCAAACGAACACCTTGCGCGGCTCTACCCATTGTACGAATGGTGTCGATGTGCATGCGGATTGTTACACCAGATTTAGTGATGATCATCAAATCTTCTTCATCATTCACATTCAAAATGGAAAGTAACGGTCCCGTTTTATCTGTGATGTTGAGTGTCTTCACACCTTTGCCTCCGCGATTAGTGATTCGGTATACTGGCTCTTGGTCTTCAGGATCGTTTAAGAATGTCCGTTTTCCATATCCTTTCTCAGATACAACTAGAATAGTTGAGAACACATCTTCTACACAGATCATTCCCACAACCTGATCGCCGTTATCTCCTAATGTGACTCCTCTAACTCCAGAAGCGTTTCTACCCATCGGGCGAACGGTTGATTCATTAAATCGAATAGCGCGACCGGAACTTGTTGCAAGCACAATTTCGTTTGATCCATTCGTTAATTTTGCTTCTAGTAGCTCATCGTTATCGCGAATGGTGATGGCATTAATACCATTTGATCTTGGTCGAGAGTACGCTTCAAGTGACGTCTTTTTAATGACACCTTGCTTAGAGCACATAACAATGAAGTTATTCTCCACGTATTCCTTATCCGTAAGGTCTTGAACTTTTACATAAGCCTTGACTTTATCGTCTTGAGGGATGTTTATCAAGTTTTGTATCGCTCTACCTTTTGAAGTTTTATTTCCTTCAGGTATTTCGTATACGCGCATCCAAAAACAACGGCCTTTTTCAGTGAATACTAATAGGTAATTGTGATTTGTAGCTACGAATAAGTGTTCAAGGAAGTCTTTATCTCGAGTGGCTGAACCTTTCGATCCCATACCACCTCGGTTTTGAACTTTGTATTCGTTGAGCGAAGTTCGTTTGATGTATCCAGCATGAGAAATAGTGATGACCACTTCCTCATCGGCAATCAGGTCTTCCATTCGCATTTCACTTGCTGAATATTCAATTCGTGAACGGCGTTCATCACCATACTTTTGCTTCACCTCAAGTAATTCATTCTTGATGATTTCCATTCTTCGCTCTTCGCGATTAAGGATGTCTTTGAGATCAGCGATTAATGCCATTAAATCATCGTATTCTGCACGAAGCTTATCCTGTTCTAGCCCAGTAAGCTGGCGTAAACGCATGTCAACAATTGCTCTGGTTTGCAATTCTGACAATCCAAATCGTGTAGCCAATCGTTCGCGTGCGTCATCAGGACTTGATGATGCTTTTATTATTTCAATTACCTCGTCAATATTGTCCGAGGCAATGATTAATCCCTCTAGAATGTGCGCTCTTTCTTCTGCTTTACGCAATTCGTATTGAGTGCGACGCACAACAACATCGTGCCTAAAATCAACAAAATTTGAAATCAGTTCTTTTAGATTCACCATCTGCGGACGACCGTCAACTAGGCAAATGTTATTAACTGAAAATGAGGTTTGTAGAGAGGTGTATTTATACAGTTTGTTTAATACGACGTTTGCAATAGCATCCCGTTTAATTTCGTAAACAATCCGCATTCCATTGCGATCTGATTCATCACGAATATCAGAAATCCCTTCAATTTTCTTGTCATTAACCAACTCAGCCGTTTTCTTAATCATTTCGGCTTTATTGATTTGGTATGGGATTTCAGTAACTATGATTTGTTCACGCCCATTTGCTTCTTCAATTTCGGCTTTCGCGCGCATGACAATTCTTCCACGACCTGTCATTAATGCGTCACGGACACCTTCATAGCCATAAATGATTCCTCCGGTTGGAAAGTCGGGAGCCTTAACATATTGAAGTAATTCTTCAATCGCTATTTCTTTATTGTCAACGTATGCAATAGTACCATCAATGACCTCTGTAAGGTTGTGTGGAGCCATGTTTGTTGCCATACCAACGGCAATACCTGAAGCTCCATTCACCAGAAGGTTCGGTATTTTAGTTGGCATTACAGTTGGTTCTTGAAGGCTGTCATCAAAGTTAGGTGCAAAATCAACCGTCTCTTTATCCAGATCTTCAAGCATGTCTTCGGCAATCTTTCTCAGACGTGCCTCAGTATATCGCATAGCTGCCGGACTGTCACCATCAACAGAACCGAAGTTCCCTTGTCCATCTACTAACGGGTAGCGAAGTGACCAAGGTTGAGCCATTCGGACCATTGTGTCATAAACAGAACTATCACCATGTGGGTGGTATTTACCGAGAACTTCACCAACTATACGTGCTGATTTCTTGTACGGTCGATTGGAGTAAACTCCTAAATCTTGCATACCATATAATACTCTTCTGTGTACAGGTTTGAATCCGTCGCGAACATCAGGTAAAGCTCGAGAAACAATAACAGACATCGAATAATCGATGTATGCTGATTTCATTTCGTCCTCGATGTTTATCTGGATTATCTTTTCCCCATCTGCCATCTTGTCACTTATTTAAAATTTGCATGTAAATTGATTGCATTTTTAGCAAGTTTCGAAATTAGTCAATTCGCGGCCTTTGTTTCTATGGTTAGTATTGTTTTTACTAACAAAAATCTGTGGAAAATTGACTTTTTTAGGGACTTATTAACAATTCAAACCGCTTATTTTTGTATTGAGCCAAGTTGTGCTCTTTTATCTTTAAAAACAGATAGTATGGAAGCTAAATTTTCTCCTAGAGTCAAAGATGTTATCAGTTACAGCAGGGAAGAAGCATTGCGTCTAGGTAACGATTTCATTGGTGTAGAGCACTTACTATTAGGGTTAATAAGAGAGGGTGATGGTAAGGCTATTCGATTGCTTAATGAATTTAAAATTGACCTGCTTCAAATCAGACAGGAAATTGAAAAAAGTCTTTCAGGGTCAATTTCTAAAATAGAAAACAATGCCAATATACCCCTTGTTAAGCAAGCGGAGAAAGTACTTAAAACAACCTATCTCGAAGCAAAGTTGTACCGTTCGCCAATGATTGGTACAGAGCACCTTTTACTGTCAATATTGAAAGATGAAGATTCATTTGCCTGCAGGGTATTGAACAAATACGGAATAATTTACGACAATATTAAAGATGAATTAGAAGCTATGATTGATGAAAATGTCACACCAAAAGCAGAGTTTCCCGGAGGAGGTCAAGAGGAGGAATCTGGAGATCAGTTTTCACCACAACGGAAGCCTGCGGACCCGAAATCAAAAACTCCTGTATTGGATAATTTTGGAAGGGATTTAACAAAAATGGCTGAGGCTGGAAAGTTAGATCCAATTGTTGGGCGGGAAAAGGAAATCGAGCGTGTCAGCCAAATTCTTTCCAGAAGAAAAAAGAACAATCCAATCCTAATTGGTGAGCCTGGTGTTGGGAAAAGTGCGATTGCCGAAGGATTGGCATTGCGTATAGTTCAACGTAAGGTTTCTCGTGTACTTTTCAATAAACGAGTCATATCACTTGACTTGGCATCGTTGGTTGCCGGGACGAAATATCGCGGTCAATTTGAGGAGCGCATGAAAGCAGTTATGCAAGAGATTGAAAAGAATCCTGATGTCATTCTATTTATCGATGAAATTCATACCATAATTGGGGCTGGCGGTGCGAGTGGATCGTTGGATGCTTCAAATATGTTCAAACCTGCTCTTGCACGTGGAGAACTTCAGGCAATTGGGGCAACAACGTTGGATGAGTACAGGCAGTATATCGAAAAAGACGGTGCACTGGAAAGAAGGTTTCAAAAAGTATTGGTCGAACCAACAACTATTGACGAAACTATACAGATATTAAATAACATAAAAGAACGATACGAAGATCACCATTCGGTAAATTACACACCAGAGGCAATTTCGGCATGTGTTAAATTGACTGAACGTTACATTACTGACAGGCATTTACCAGATAAAGCGATTGATGCGCTGGATGAAGTGGGTTCTCGTGTTCATTTAACGAATATCAACGTCCCTGAGGAAATTGTAACCATTGAAGGACAAATTGATGCGTTGAAGATTCAAAAGAACGAGGTGATCAAATCTCAGCAGTATGAGAAAGCAGCTGAATTAAGAGATAGTGAACGTCGCTTGACTGAGGAACTTGAGGTAGCTAAAAAGAAATGGGAAGAGGAGTCGAAGCAAAATCGCGTGACAGTTACAGAGGAACATGTGGCAGAAGTCGTATCCATGATGTGTGGAATTCCTGTAACCCGTGTGTCTCAATCTGAAACAGGTAAGCTTGTTCACATGGCTGAGGAATTAAAAGGTAAAGTAATTGGACAAGATGAGGCTGTTTCGAAAGTTGTGAAGGCGATACAGCGTAATCGAGCAGGACTTAAAGACCCGAATAAACCAATTGGATCCTTTTTCTTTTTAGGGCCAACAGGCGTTGGAAAAACTCAATTAGCTAAGGTTTTAGCAAAATACTTATTCGATTCGGAGGATTCGTTGATTCGAATCGACATGTCAGAGTACATGGAAAAGTTCTCTATTTCACGTTTGGTAGGAGCTCCTCCAGGATACGTAGGGTACGAAGAAGGTGGACAGTTGACTGAAAAAGTGAGAAGAAAACCGTATTCCATCATCCTATTGGATGAAATTGAAAAAGCTCACCCGGATGTATTTAATTTATTGCTTCAGGTTCTTGATGATGGGCACATGACTGACGGATTAGGCCGAAAAATAGATTTCAAAAACACCATCTTGATTATGACGTCTAACATTGGGGCACGACAGTTAGCTGATTTTGGTTCGGGTGTAGGATTTGGCACGAAGGCTAGGGAAGAGTCGCGTGATGAAAATGCGAAATCGGTCATTCAGAATGCGTTGCGTAAAGCGTTTTCTCCTGAATTCTTAAATCGAATTGATGATATGATATTATTCAAGTCATTGGATCGAGAAAGTATTCACAAGATTATTGATTTAGAATTGGTTAAGCTATACGGGCGTATTAATGATTTAGGGTATCAAATCGTTATGACAGACGTAGCCAAAGATTTTATAGTAGATAAAGGTTATGATGAGAAGTTTGGCGCGCGACCATTAAAACGAGCCATTCAGAAATTCATTGAGGATCCATTAGCTGAAGAAATCATTAAGTCTAATTTGAATGAAGGAGACACGATTCAAATTGATTTAAAAGAAGGGCAAGAAGAATTAACTATTTCTATAGCGAAAGGTAAGTCAGGATCCAAGTCAAAATCAAAAAATACATAATTTATAAAGGGTTGCGAAAGCGACCCTTTTTTATTTCAACTATGAAGATTAGTGTTTTAGCCCTGCTCTTCTTTCTTTATTCTTGTTCGTCGGATAAAGTTCCAATTTCATCGTACAAGGCAAAAAATATTATTGTCGTCGTAATGGATGGAGCGCGTTATTCTGAGACTTGGGGGAGTTCAGATCACGCGTTGATACCATACATGGATAGTGTTTTAAGCAGTGAAGGTACCATTTACTCGAACTTTGAAAATAATGGATTTACTTATACTTCATCCGGTCATGTATCAATAACAACTGGGTATAACCAGGAAATTGACAATACTGGTGCTGATATACCCTCCAATCCGTCTTTTTTTCAATTGTGGTTAAAACAGACTATGAACAAATCAAGTAGCGCTTGGATTGTTGCTAGTAAGGACAAGCTTGAGGTCTTGGCCAATTGCAAGACTTCTAAATGGAAAAACAAGTATCAGCCTTCAGTAAGTTGTGGGATTAACGGGTCGGGTGTAGGTAGTGGCTATCGTGATGATAGTTTGACAATGATTGAAGTCATGAAAGTCTTAAATCAACATGAGCCTGAATTGCTACTGATTAATTTGAAAGAACCTGATTTTTCAGGTCACACAGGTAATTGGCAGGCGTATACAGAAGGGGTTAAAAAGAGTGACTATTATGTTTACCAATTGTGGAATTTTATTCAGGAACATCCCAAGTATAAAAATTCAACTGCTTTTTTTGTCACGAACGATCATGGACGACATTCAGACAATGTAAACGGAGGTTTTTCCAGTCATGGGGATAATTGTGATGGTTGTAAACACATCTTTCTCTACGCTTCAGGTCCAGATTTTCACAAGAATAAAACATTTTCTACATCAAGAAATCTTCGTGATTTGAATGCTACAATACAGGAATTACTTCAATTGAAGGCTCGGTCAACGGACGGAAATTTGATGATTGAGTTGTTTTCGAAACACTAGTATTCTGTACCTTTCTATTTGTTTTTTATTGTCGTTCTTGAAAGGATATGTGTTCAGCAACAATTACCAAGAAATGATAAGAAATCCTTGTGATTTAAAATTATCGATGGTAGGCATTGATTGCATTTCGAACGGACTTGTGCGTGGACAACAGCTTTTCGGCTGTTTCGTAATCAACAGGAATTTCGGACATGATCATTCTTACACCTCTATCTACAAGCTTATTATTGCTTAGTTGCATGTCCACCATTTTATTCCCTTTAACGCGACCTAATTTAATCATTAGTGAAGTTGAAATCATATTGAGCACAAGTTTTTGAGCAGTTCCTGATTTCATACGCGTACTTCCCGTCACGAATTCAGGTCCAACTTCAGGTGTCATCGCGTAATCGGCTAATACAGAAAGTGGGGATCCAGGATTACATGAAATTCCAGCTGTTAAAATCCCTTTTGCCTTTGCTGATTCAAGCGCGCCAAGAACATAGGGTGTTGTTCCAGAAGCAGCAATTCCAATAACCGTGTCAACTTCAGATATTGCATGTTTCTCTAGGTCTTTCCATCCTTGTTCATGATCGTCCTCGGCAAATTCAACAGCTTTGCGAATAGCAGAATCACCACCTGCGATTAATCCCACAACTAAGCCTTGTTCAACGCCAAAAGTTGGTGGACATTCACTGGCGTCAACAATTCCAAGTCTGCCACTTGTTCCAGCTCCAATGTAGAATAAACGGCCACCTTTTTCCATGCGCTCATAGCATGCGTCAACAAATTGCTCAATGGCACCTATTTCATGTTGAACGGTCAAGGCTACAGTTTGATCTTCTTTGTTGATATTGACGAGAAGGTCATGCGTTGACATCTTTTCTAAATTATCGTATTTAGAAGAGGATTCAGTTAGTTTTTTCATTCGTTAAACGAGGTATGCGTGGTAATTATTCGGTGAAAGGGAGACTTCTACTCGTTCTTTTAGTGTAGTAGAGAGGCTGAGTCCTACAAAGTCGGCTTTGATTGGGTATCTTCGATGTGTTCGATCTACAAGAGCTACAGTTTTAATTGATTTTGTCGGTCGTTCAAGCAATTTAACCAAGGCATACTGCATGGTTTTCCCAGAATTGAGTACATCATCAACTAAAATTATAAACCCATTTTTCAACTCGCTTTCATCAATTGATAATTTTATGGGATGATCCCAAGGATTTTCTTTGTCTACAACAAGATCAAAAACAACAATCTGTTGACGCGTATTCTGTTTTATGATGTCACTTAATGATTGCGCCAGCAAACTTCCGTTCCCAGATATTCCACCAATGAAAAGCACCGGTTCTTCGAATGTGTTTTCGAGAATTTCATGTGCTAATCGGTTTATTTTCTCTTCAATTTGTTTGTGTTGCAGAATGTAATTCATGGATGGCATGCTTTTTTACAAATATAGTTAATGTATATGCAATCTAATTCGAGCAGGTTACTTTAAGCTGATCGAGCAGCATTAATATGCGCTATAAGTTATTCACGATAGTTGTTTATAACATCCTCTTTTTAAAGTTTCATACGCACTAATTTTAACTTAAATTTGCGCTCAATTTGACACGTCAGTTCATCAATTGAAAATCCCGCATTAACATGCCAAAAGACACATCGATAAAATCCATTCTAATCATAGGAAGTGGACCTATTGTTATTGGTCAAGCTTGTGAGTTTGATTATTCTGGTTCTCAAGCTGCTCGATCACTTCGAGAAGAAGGAATTGAAGTAACATTAATCAATTCCAATCCTGCAACCATTATGACCGACAAGGTCGTTGCAGACAATGTTTATTTACAGCCCTTAGAGCCTGAGAGTATCATTGAAATCTTGAAAAACCATAAAATTGATGCTGTATTACCCACCATGGGTGGTCAGACGGCACTCAATTTGTGTATCAAATGTGATGAAATGGGCATTTGGGAAGATTTTGGTGTTCGAATTATCGGAGTGGATATTAAAGCGATTGAAATTACTGAAAACAGGGAAGCTTTTCGTGATCTAATGCTTCAAATAGGCGTCCCAATGGCTCCGCAAAAAACTGCAAAATCGTTCTTGGAAGGTAAGGAAATTGCGCAGGAATTTGGTTTCCCGTTGTGTATTCGTCCGTCCTATACGCTAGGGGGTTCAGGTGCCTCCATTCTCTATGAGCCAAAGGAATTCGACAACCTATTGGAACGAGGACTTCAATTGTCTCCTATTCATGAAGTAATGATTGATAAGGCGTTAATCGGATGGAAAGAATATGAGTTGGAATTGCTCCGTGATTCGAATGATAATGTAGTAATCATTTGTTCTATTGAGAATTTTGATCCGATGGGAATACATACAGGTGATTCAATTACAGTGGCTCCGGCGATGACATTATCTGATACTACGTTTCAGAAAATGCGTGACATGGCTATAATGATGATGCGTTCCATAGGTAATTTTGCAGGAGGTTGTAATGTGCAATTTGCTGTCTCACCTGATGAAAAAGAAGAAATTATAGCTATTGAAATTAATCCACGCGTTTCTCGTTCATCTGCA
>JBILNH010000023.1:0-21114 GCA_044375095.1 Crocinitomicaceae bacterium | reverse complement strand
GCTTGAGGGTCAAGGTGTAAAAGTATTTCCCCAACCTCGTGTATTGCGCATCATAAAAGACAAAGGATTACAAAAACAGTTTTATGCATCACACCATTTTCCAACTGCTCCCTTTCGCTTAGTAGATTCAAAAGATGAACTCGTAAAGAATTTTAATCCATGCGTTCAAAAACTTCGTACGGGAGGGTATGACGGAAAAGGTGTTCAATTGCTTCGGAACGTTGCAGACCTAGATTCGGCATTCACTGAACCAAGTATTGTTGAGGAACTTATCCCATTCAAAAAAGAACTCTCAACAATTGTTGCCCGAAATGAAAAAGGAGATGTTAAATCCTTTCCGCTAGTGGAATGTGAGTTTAATGGTTCTGCAAACCTTGTAGAATTTTTATTTTCTCCCGCAGAAGTTACGGAAGCAATAGAAAAACAAGCGGATGCCTTAGCCAGAAAGGTTATTGAAGCGTTGGATATGGTAGGACTATTAGCAGTAGAATTTTTCTTAACTGAAAACGACGAGTTGTTGATTAACGAAATCGCCCCGCGACCTCACAATAGCGGTCACCATACTATAGAATGCAACGTCACTTCGCAGTTTGAACAACACTTACGATCCATTTTAAACTTGCCACTTGGTTCAACAAATGCCATTCAAGCGGGTGCAATGGTGAATTTACTTGGAGAATCAGGACATGACGGTCCTGCTTACTACCAAGGACTCAACCGTTTTCTTTCTTTACCTGGTATTCATCCGCATCTTTATGGTAAATCCACAACGAAGTCGTATCGAAAAATGGGACACGTAACAATTGCTGGTCCTTCTCTTGCGGAGGTAAAACAAACCGCTAAGTTGATTCTTGAGGAACTCAAAGTTATTAGTGTTTAAGTTCATTTTTTAATTGAACTACTAACTAGCTGATTTACTTGAGAATAGCAATTATTTTGTTGAATTTTAACTTTTGTTTAATCTTTTTTGTTTTCTATTAAACATTTTTGTTTATTTTTGTGATGTAAATCTTTAAACAAAAAGAGTATGTCAACAGTAGAATTCAACGAAGCTTTAATCGGGATGGAGGGCAACTTACATTCATTTGCCCTGAATTTCACACGTAACAATGAGGATGCAAAAGACCTCACGCAAGAAACCATGCTCAAAGCTATTACGTACCGCAATTACTATACACCTCAAACGAACTTTCGTGCATGGGTTTTTACGATCATGCGAAATATCTTCATCAATCAGTACCGTCGTAAGGTAAAAGGTGGAACTATTTTCGATCATTCGAAAGACCTTTACTTATTGAACACAGCGGATGCTGACAGTTCTGCTTTAAACGCACTGACGCACAAGGAAGTCTCTCAACAAATCGACAAATTAGAACAAGAATACAAGCAGCCTTTTGAAATGCACTTTCAAGGCTTCAAGTACAAAGAAATCGCAGACTCACTTGATATTCCAATTGGTACGGTTAAAAGTCGTATCTTCATAGCGCGCAAAAAGCTTATGGACTTTCTGCCGGATTACAAGTACAGAAATAACTAGATGAAAAAAATCACCATTATTGGTTCCGGCATCTCCAGTTTGTCGGCGGCTGCTTTTTTAGGTAAAGCTGGATATGAGGTAACAATTCTTGAAAAGAATGATACAATTGGTGGTCGTGCACGTCAATATGAACACGATGGCTTCACTTTCGATATGGGTCCTAGTTGGTATTGGATGCCAGATGTATTTGAACAATTTTATAATAAATTTGGGTATACAACAGATGACTTTTATACGTTAAAGCGGCTGGATCCTTCCTACCAAGTTGTCTGGCAAGACGGAACTAAATCCGCTATACCTGCCGATGAAAAGGAATTGCACGATTGGTTTGAATCTCTAGAAAAAGGAAGTTCAAAAAACCTAACTAAATTTTTAGAAGAGGCCGCATACAAATACGAGGTGGGCATGACAGACCTGGTTTTTAAACCTAGTCTCAAAGTAACAGAGTTTGCAGACATGCGCATTCTTAAAGGTCTCCTCAAGCTTCACCTCCTCTCTTCTTTCACGACCTATATTAAAAAGTATTTTTCGCATCCGAAAATAATTTCATTACTTGAATTTCCAATTTTATTTCTTGGCGCCATGCCGAAGGACACCCCTGCATTGTACTCTTTAATGAATTATGCGGACATTTCACTTGGCACTTGGTATCCAATGGGAGGTATGCACAAGTTCATCGAAGCTTTCGCGCGCATCGCAAAAGAAAATGGGGTGACCATTAAAACGGATCATGAGGTAACGAAAATCAATTATCAAGGAAAAAAAGTGACAAGTGTGGAAACAAAACACGGCACTTTCGATACAGATATTTTAGTTTCAGGTGCAGATTATGCGCATACAGATATGTCGCTGCTTGGTGAACAAGCTAACTACGATGAAACGTATTGGGATAAACGCACTATGGCTCCATCAAGTCTGCTTTTCTATCTTGGTATTGATAAAAAAATAGACGGATTGTTGCACCATAACCTTTTCTTTGATGAAGATTTCAATTTGCATGCTGAGGAAATCTACAAATCCAAAAAATGGCCAACATCTCCGTTATTTTACGCAAGTGCCCCATCGAAAACAGACCCGTCTGTTGCTCCAGAAGGTAAAGAAAACATATTCTTATTAATTCCTATCGCTCCTGATTTAAAGGATGACGAAGAAACACGTGAACGTTACTTTGATATGCTTATAGATCGACTTGAAAAACATACTGGCACATCAATTCGTGAGCATATCATCTACAAAAGAAGTTTTTGTGTTGCAGACTTCAAAAAAGATTACCACGCCTTCAAAGGAAACGCATACGGTTTGGCAAATACATTGCGACAAACAGCCTACTTTAAGCCTTCTTTGAAAAATAAAAAATTAAACAACATGTATTATACTGGGCAGTTAACCGTTCCTGGGCCTGGGGTTCCTCCATCTATAATTTCGGGAGAGGTAGTGGCTAAACAAGTCATAAAGGAACACCCCATTCAATAATCATATTGGAATTACACAACTATGAAAGAGCTATTTGATAACGTATCACATGATATGAGTTTACTAACCACAAAAAGGTATAGTACATCATTCTCAATGGGAATTTCATTTCTTCACAAAGAATTGCGCAAACCAATTTATGCGATTTACGGATTTGTCCGCTTTGCTGATGAAATTGTCGACTCTTTTCATGGTTTTGAAAAAGAAGAGCTTCTTGCTGATTTCAAGCGCCAGACATATGAATCCATCGACAAGGGAATCTCGTTAAACCCGATTCTCAATAGTTTTCAATGGGCAGTAAATACTTACCGTATTCCAAGAGAACTAATCGACACCTTTCTTTCCAGTATGGAAATGGATCTCGAAAAGCACGAATACGATAAAGACAAATACGAATTGTATATCTTAGGTTCTGCTGAAGTCGTTGGTTTAATGTGCTTAAAGATCTTTGTTCGCGGTAATGAGGAAGAATATGAACGACTAAAGCCATTGGCAATGAAACTCGGCTCAGCATTCCAAAAAATTAACTTTCTACGCGATTTAAAAGCAGATTATCAAGAACTTGGAAGAACATACTTCCCAGGTATTGACCTCAATGAATTTAACTCTACAGTCAAAAAACAAATAGAAGAAGATATAGAAATCGACTTTCAACTTGGGTATGAAGGAATCAAGCAACTTCCTAAAAACGCGCGTTTCGGTGTTTACATGGCCTACATTTACTACTATAAACTATTCAAGAAAATTAAATCTACTTCACCACAAGTCATTTTAACTGAACGCGTGCGCATTCCGAACAATAGGAAGTATGGTTTGTTTGTTACTTCATACGTCAAACACAACCTAAATTTGATCTAATTGTCAGCGCATCAAAACAACGTCGTTCTCGTAAATGAAAATGATCAGGTCGTTGGTCAAATGGAAAAATTGAAGGCACACCGTCTTGGAATTCTTCATCGAGCCATTTCTGTTTTTGTTTTCAACGACAACCATGAATTGCTCATCCAACAAAGAGCTTTTGACAAGTACCATTCGCGTGGGTTGTGGTCTAACTCATGCTGTAGTCACCCGTATCCAGATGAAGATGTAGTTACCGCAGGGGAGCGAAGGCTTACAGAAGAAATGGGAATGAGTTGTTTATTGGAACAATTGTTCCATTTTACGTATTTCGTTGAACTCGAAGAGGGCCTAATTGAAAACGAACTAGACCATGTATTAATCGGTTGGTCAAATGAAATACCTGACATAAACACTGATGAAGTGTGCAACTACCGATGGATTAGCATAGATGAATTAAAACGTGCCATAGCAGAGCATCCCGAACACTATACTTTTTGGCTCAAACATATACTTAAACATTACTCAGAAAATTTTATCAATTGCTTAGCTCATGAAAGTTTGTAGAAGGGAAACGTTTAACGCAGCACATCGACTTTTTCACCCAGAATGGGACGATGAGAAAAATCGCGAAGTATTTGGAAAATGCAGTAACCCAAATTTTCACGGTCATAACTATGTACTCGAAACATGGGTTGATGGTCCGGTTGATGAAGTGACTGGTTATGTGATTGACCTTAAAGTTCTTAAGGGCATCATTCGAAACGAAGTGACTGAGCGCTTTGACCACAAAAATCTCAATTTAGACTGTGAAGAATTTGCCACACTCAAACCTTCTGCAGAAAATATAGCTATTGTCGCTTGGCGCTTAATCCGAGCGAAATTAGACGCACGATTTAAGTTATCCGTGAAATTATGGGAAACAGAGAATAATAGTGTAGAATATAGTGGGGAATGAAGGTACTTTTTTGGCATCGTCGCGATTTACGTATTGATGATAATGCTGGACTTTACTATGCGTTAAAAGAAGGCGAAGTCCAACCTGTATTTATTTTTGACAACCACATCCTCTCTAAACTTCCAGCAAACGATCAGCGCGTAATTTTTATTCATCAAGAAATCGAACGTCTGCAGTCGGAGTATAAAGCGTTAGGTAGTAGCTTGTTGATTTGTTATGGAAACCCCGTTGAACTCATACCTAAATTGGCAATTGATACTCATGCACAACTAGTTTACACGAATAGGGATTATGAACCTTATGCTCGTGAACGCGACAAAGTGATTTATGATCAACTTCAACGACATGGTATTGATTTTAAAGGTGCAAAGGATCATGTGATCTTCGAGAAAGAAGAGGTGGTCAAACAAGACGGTCTACCCTACACGGTTTTCACTCCTTACTCTCGAAAGTGGCGAGAAAAACTGAACGAATTCTACTTAAAACCTTATCCTACTGCAACATATGCATCATCGCTCGCAAAAAGTCAATATACTGCACTACCCACATTGGCTTCGATGGGTTTCGATGGGAATAAATCCGTTACTTTTCCAGATAGGAAGGTTGAATTGAATAAAGTAAATTCCTACCATACCAACCGAGATATTCCTTCTATAGATGGTACTACCCGTTTGAGCTTGCACTTGAGGTTTGGAACTATAAGTATACGTGAACTTGCGCGAATGGCAAACCAACACAACGCTACTTACCTTAATGAACTCATTTGGCGGGATTTTTATCAAATGATCATTTTCCATTATCCTCACTCGGCAACAAATTCATTTAGAAAACAATACGATGCCATTCCGTGGGAAAATAATGAAATACATTTTAAGGCATGGTGCGAAGGAAAAACAGGTTATCCTCTTGTTGATGCCGGAATGCGTGAACTAAATGCGACAGGCTTTATGCACAACAGAGTACGAATGGTGGTGGCTAGTTTCTTGACAAAACATTTACTTTTAGATTGGCGGCTTGGAGAAACTTATTTCGCTGAAAAACTCCTCGATTTTGAACTTGCCAGTAACAGCGGTGGTTGGCAATGGGCCGCAGGATCAGGATGTGATGCCGCACCTTATTTTCGAGTGTTTAATCCTACGAGCCAACAAGAAAAATTTGATAAGAACTTCAGCTATATTAAACAATGGGTTCCAGAGTTCGGTACTCCCGCATATCCCCTGCCAATCGTTGAACATAAATTTGCGCGAGAACGTGCAATTAAACGTTATAAAAATGCGCTAAATACCATTTAATATGTCTATTCAAATCGGTGATAAATGCCCTTCCTTTAAACTTTTAAACCAACAGAAAGAGGAGATTAATATCGACGAATACATTGGCAAGAAAAACTTAGTCATCTATTTCTATCCAAAGGACGATACGCCAGGATGCACGAAAGAAGCCTGTTCATTTAGGGATCAATTCGAAGTATTCCAATCGCTCGATGCTGAAGTAATCGGTATTTCTTCAGATAGTCCAATTAAACACAAAGAGTTCGCAGAACGTCATCGGTTGAATTTTATTCTGCTTTCCGATCAGCACAAAGAAGTTCGAAAAGCATTTGGTGTACCGAACAATTTATTCGGACTTTTACCTGGACGCGTGACGTATATTATTGACAGAGATGGAATTGTAAGAGGTTTCTACAACTCTCAAACGGATCCGCTTGGACACATCTCAAAAGCACTTGACACTCTAAAAAGCCTGTAATAGTTAAAAGGCAGGATGTTGGTTGTTATTTGAATAACTCATCTACTACTTTAAAACGGTGCGCAAAAATCTCATTGAGTTTTTTCTCAACTAGAAAAGGATGCACCATTGAACCAAGCACGCCAAAAGGAAGCTCATACGAAACAATATCTGTCATTTCTATTCCATCGGGCGTTTCCATAAAATGGTGCTCATGGTGCCATAGTTTATAAGGGCCTATACGCTGTTCGTCTACGAAAAACTGATAATCTTTCACATGTGTGATTTCCGTTACCCATTTCATAGGAATACCAAGTAACGGTCGAACGCGGTACTCGATCATGAGTCCTTCATACATACGCTCAGGAACTTCTGAACGCACATCGAATCCCATGTAAGTAGGTGTAATTTTGCTAAGGTTGGCAGGAGAGGAAAAAAAATCCCAACACGTCGCTATATCGGTTTTTACTAATTGTTTGCGTCTTAATTGATACATAGAAAAGAGATTACGAAATGGAAACAGTCTATTGTCGAGAAATGTTTAATTTAAAGTCAAAATAACAGCCTAACACTAGGTATATTTCAACGATTCAAGTGAAAACAAAAGGGATGACAGAAGAACTGGCTAAACATAAACTCATCAATTACATAAAAGAACGTATTCCTATTTCAGAGAATGAATCAGAAGTTATCACATCTTATTTCGAACTTAGGCACTTGCCCAAAAAGTCATTTTTTATTCAAGAAGGGCAAGAATGTATCTACCATGGATTCGTTATATCTGGCACCTTACGGGTATTTTACAGTGATCCAAAAGGACTTGAACACGTCCTTTATTTTGGTTTTGCAGATTGGTGGGTTGGAGATATTGCCTCTTTCAACACGCATGAGCCTACACACATCAATGTTCAGGCCTTGGAGGACAGCTGGATTCTCACTTTTTCCAAAGATGGAATTGAAGAACTGTTCTTAAAAGTACCCTTATTAGAAAGGTTGTTTCGGATTATGGCTCAGCGAACGTTATCTGTTTTACAAAAACGATTTTTTTTAACGGTATCGGCGAATGCGCATGATCGGTACAACGAACTGATTGAAAGGCATCCTGGAATAGAACAACTGGTACCACAACATCAAATTGCCTCTTATTTGGGAATACTTCCTGAATCATTGAGTAGAATGAAAAAACAACTCCTTCAAAAGAAATAATACCTTACTATATTCCTTGACATAGGTCAATGCTTTCTCGAGGATTCAACCGTAGTTTTGTTCAACATTTAAAAGACAAAAGAGATGAACACAACATGGACAGTTGACAACTTGCACAGTCAAATAGGATTCAAGGTTAAACACATGATGATCACAAATGTAAGTGGTACGTTTGGGACATTTAATGCAGAAGCACACACAAATGGGGATCATTTTGACCATGCAGAATTTTCATTTTCAGCTGCAATTGACTCAATAAATACCGGAGTTGCAGATAGAGATGCACATTTAAAGTCGGATGATTTTTTCAACGCTAAAACATATCCAGAACTTAAATTTAGGAGTACTGGTATGAACAAAAAAGACGAAGAAAATTATGTGATTTCAGGTGAAATGACCATCCGTGACGTAACCAAACCAATTGAACTGCATGCTGACTTTGGAGGTGTTGTTGTAGATCCGTATGGCCAAACGAAAGCTGGCCTGTCAATTTCGGGAAAAATTAAACGAAGTGAATTTGGATTGAAATGGAGCGCCATAACCGAAGCCGGAAGCATTGTCGTGTCGGATGATATAAAATTAGACTGCGAAATTCAATTTATAAAACAAAATGTTTAGATTATTGTTAGTATCTTTGTAGTAATATAGTAGTAGTGGTTAGGTAATAAAATTCCGTGGGCAATTTGTCTACGGAATTTTATTTTATATAGTCTTGTTTTTGCACCAACATGTACTTATCACCTTCTAATTTAAGATAGCCTTGATCGTAACAAAACCAGTAATTAGAGCCTTTCTGCGTTGAATACACGTTGGTAAAGTAATGAAAATTAAATCCCTCCTCAGCAAGCACTAAGCCATCAATTGTTCGCTTTCCTGTTGGATTCAAACTGCTCAGTATTCGTCGATTTTTGCGAAGTATCCGATTGATTCGCCTCACCATATTTGTCGCGTCTTCATTCAGTCGATTATTGTGTGTGTTTCTGCAGTAATCGGAACAAAACTTTTGATCTTTTCTGCCTTTTAAGGTATCGCCGCATTCAAGGCACTCTCGATTGAGATTTTCCATAGGTTTAGTTTGAATACAAGCAAGTTAACAATATTTAACAGCACATACAAGTACAGCGCTAGCTTTCTTGTGAAATTTGCACATTCAGCCCAATTGTATGGAACACACAAATCAAATGGAAACAACACCCGCAGAAGCCTTACGTGAATTGCATGAGTCAATCCAATTAGAACACCAGTTAATTCAGCAACTCAAACAAGAAATTGCAACTGTCATTATTGGGCAAGATTACATGATTGATCGCCTACTTATTGCGCTTCTTGCAGATGGACACATTTTGTTAGAAGGTGTTCCGGGACTTGCAAAAACGCTAGCCATAAAAACGTTGGCTGAAGCTGTTGATGTGAAATACAGTCGGATTCAATTCACACCCGATCTACTTCCTGCCGATATAACGGGTACTCAAATTTACAGTCAAAAATCAGAAAACTTTACCATCCGTAAAGGACCTGTTTTTGCCAATTTTATTCTGGCAGACGAAATCAACAGGGCTCCTGCAAAAGTACAAAGCGCACTGCTTGAAGCCATGCAAGAAAAACAAATCACCATTGGAGATGAAACATTTTCTCTCCCTAGTCCTTTTTTGGTACTTGCCACCCAAAATCCAATCGAACAGGAAGGAACCTATACATTGCCTGAAGCTCAAGTGGATCGGTTCATGTTGAAAGTTTCATTAGGCTACCCAAGCAAAGAGGAAGAAAAACGTATCATTCGATCCAACATTCAACCAGAAGGTTTGCCAAAAGCCAAACACATACTTAAAGGTCAAGATGTTATTCGTATGCGCCAATTCGTTCGTTCAGTTTACTTAGACGAAAAAGTAGAAAATTACATTGTTGATATTGTTGATGCCACCCGGAATCCTGATCAACATCAACTTTCTTATTTAACACCTCTAATCAGTTATGGTTGTTCGCCAAGAGCAAGCATTAATTTGGCACTCGCTGGAAAGGCACATGCGTTCTTAAATGGCCGCTCTTTTGTCATTCCTGAAGATATACGTGCTGTAGCAAACGATGTCATGCGACACCGAATTGGCTTGACGTTCGAGGCGGAAGCGGAACAACTTTCTTCAGTTGATATCATTCAAAAAATCATTTCAAAAGTTGAAGTTCCTTAATAGCTTCAAACCGCATGGAATCAAAAGACCTCTTCCGTAAAATTCACCGGCTCGAAATTAAGACAAAAGGGCTCACGAGACAATTATTGTCTGGCAACTACAATTCTGCATTCAAAGGAAGTGGAATGACTTTTAGTGAAGTGCGTGAATACGCCACTGGCGATGAGGTTAGGACGATTGACTGGAATGTCACCGCGAGGTATTCCTCTCCTTACGTGAAAGTTTTTGATGAAGAACGAGAGGTAAACATTCTATTATTGGTGGATGTTTCAGCATCTACACAATTCGGAACTACAATCAAATCAAAGAAAGAGCTGGCGATCGAAATGGCAGCAGTAATTGCGTTTTCGGCAAGTTTGAACAATGATAAAATCGGACTAATTACCTTCTCGGATAAAATAGAACGGTTTGTTCCGACCCGAAAAGGAAGAAAACAAGCCCACATTGTCGTGCGGGAATTGATTGAACATGAGCCGTCTTCATCTGGAACATCAATCGATGAAGCGTTGAAGTTTTTAAGAATGACGCAAAAAAAGAGATCTGTAGTCGTGTTAATTACCGATGGAATTAATGAGAAAGGTTTCATGGATAGTTTACGATTAACCAAAAAGCAACACGATGTTGTAGTAATACACATTACAGATCCTGGAGAATTCACACTTCCATCTTTGGGATTTCTTCAATTGATCAACCCAGAAACGAAAGAGGTTAGCTGGTTCAATTCTTCATCAACTGACCAACAATCGTGGTTACGTAACATTACTAGTTTACATCAGAACAACCTCAAATTGGCATTAAAAAAATATGGTGTCGATTATATCAGTTGTTCAACAGAAGAAGAAGTTATTAAACCACTCATTCATTTGTTCCAACGAAGATCATGAGTACACTTCAACTTTTCATTATTTTTTGTTTGTTAACTGTTACGAGTTGGAGCCAGAATGGGAAAGCCGTGTTCTCTCAAAGCCAAGTTGAAATCGGTGAAACATTTACACTCACCTATGTTTTTCCTGTTTCAAATGAAAATGCAAAAATTGAGTTCCAACCAAATAAGTCATTTCTTGTTACCTCAACTATAGAAGGGAAATCATCCAACGAATCAATCGAAATTTACGCATCGTTTAAAGATACGTTAATGAACTTGGACGAAGGACCATATTGGATCGGAGTCTACGAACTCATTTGCTGGGATAGCGGAAAATTCTTGATTCCTCCTGTTTCAATAACCATAAATGGGTCGGAGTACACATTGCCTCAAGCATCACTTACATGTAAGCTGATTCCTCATCAGAAATCCGTTGAATTATACGATATCAAAGAAAACTTTGCCGAACTTCCGGAAGAAAAAGGAAAACTTTCCGCCCTCTTGTCCACTTACGGTTGGGTATTACTTATCCTGCTGTTTATTGGATTACTAGCATACATTCTATTCAAACGTCGAAAGAAATCAGTAGAAAAAGTACCAAACATTCCTCTCTCACTGGAAGATCGAACGTTGATAGCTATTGATGCGTTGATGAATAAAAAACTTTGGAAAGAAGGAAAATTAAAAGATCATTACATTGAGCTTGCACTGCTGCTAAAGTCCTTTCTGGGTGAAATATATGAACTTGAATTAAAGGAACGCACCTCTTCCGAAACGGTTCTAATTTTAAAGCAAAAAAATATCGATGACGTTCTGATTAAACAGATTAAGGAGGTGCTCCAACAAGCAGATTTAGTCAAATTTGCCAAATCAGATGTCGTCGAAGAAGGTGTCATTCATACGACTAACGTGTGTAAATTACTTGTGAAAGAAATATCCAAACAATTTTCACATGTTTGATGCCGCTGATTTAATACCTGAAGTTGATTTGTTGCAGCCAGAATGGTTGTATCTGCTTTTGTTATTACCAATTGTTTGGTGGATTTCGCGGACAAGACTTTCGCAATCTCAACCAGATCATCTTTTTACCGGTTATTCGGCAGATTTGAATGAGTTGAGAGATAAAAACAGGTGGATACCACAAGCAAGAAAATTAATTCTATTTGTTGACCTCAGCGCGGCTGGCTTAATGATTTTAGCACTCGCAAGACCAATAAGTAAGTCACATGAATCATACATTCAGGAACAATACAAAAATGGAATTGACATTATGCTGGCTATAGATGTTTCAGCTTCAATGCTCGCGATGGATTTTGAACCTAACCGTTTAGAGGCGGCTAAAACCGTTGCGAAAGAATTCATTGAAGGCAGGAAAGGTGACCGCATAGGCCTTGTTGTGTACGCCGGTGAAGCCTATACATCATGTCCTACAACCCTCGATTACAAGACGCTCATTGAGCAAATCGATCGCCTCGGAATGGACCAACTCGAAAACGGTACGGCCATCGGTACAGGACTAGGGACTGCAGTTGCACGATTGCGAGACGATAACTTACCATCCAAAGTGATTATTTTGCTGACAGATGGCAGTAATAACGCCGGACAAATCCAACCACAAACTGCTGCAGAATTGGCTAAAGCTAAAAACATACGCGTGTATACTATTGGCGTTGGATCGAACGGGGAAGCACCCACTCCTGTCATTACACCTTTTGGTATTCGCTATGAAAATATGCCTGTTGAGATAGATGAAGAAACACTGAAATCAATCGCTAAAACAGCAGGAGGAAATTATTACAGGGCAACAGATGAACAATCACTACGCAACATTTATCAGGAAATTGACCAATTAGAAAAACGGAAGCAATCAGATAAACAACTCAAGGTAGACCCTCCACATGCGCCAATATCCCTGTTAGTCATCAGCTTAATACTGATCGCAGGAAGTTTTATGCTAAAAAACACTTTTTTCCCTATTCACTATGACTAAAGGCAGTCTGCACAACAAGCAACAATTGTCCTGGTTGATTAGCTGGGAAATCTTTTTTTGGACTTTGTTAGTCGTTGGGACTGAACTTATCAATTCAAAAGAGTCTGACCTCCAATACCAATGGAAATACCCTAACCTACTATGGATTTCATTTATTATTGTGCCGGTTTACTGGTATTACTTCACCAAGAAAAAATCGATAGTCAATGCCCTTAATCACCTGCCTAAGGAATTGCAATTATCAACGTTCCCAGGAGTTAAATTGACCACATCAGTTTGGTCACTTTTTTTTCTTCGAAATGTGCTTGTTTTTCTTATTTTAAGTGCTGCACAACCCATTTCAGGCAAAGAAAAAGTGAATTCTACCACTTCATCCGGCGAGATAGTTATTTGTCTTGACGTCTCAAATTCTATGAATACCAAAGACATTGACCCTCAGTTTTCGAGATTAGAAATTGCTAAAGGAGCCATGAACGAATTACTCAATAATTTATCAGGAGAACGAATTGGAATCACTGTTTTTGCGGGAAATGCTTTTGTTCAATTGCCAATCACATCAGATTATACTTCTGCGAAAGTATATATCAATGAAATTGAAACAAACATGTTGTCGAACCAAGGAACGAATATCGCAGCAGCGCTAGCCACTTCATTGAACCAATTTTCACCTGATCAATCCGGAAAAACGCTACTACTCGTCACAGATGGTGAGGATCACGCTTTGGGAACCGATAGTGTGGTAAATGCCCTTCAACAGAATGAAATCAATTTATGTATCGTCGGAATTGGATCTCCGACAGGCGGACCAGTTCCAATTGATCCTAATCGGCCTGAATTGGGATATAAAAAAGACGAAAATGGTCAACTAATCACCTCTAAGCCAAATAAAAAACTCGCAGATCAGCTGGCAAAACAAACGGGTGGATTAGCTGTGATGGTAAATGAACCTTATCCCTCACTCGATGAACTCTTAACAGAAATTAACCAAAAGAATAGCCGTAAAAAAGGAACTTTGCAACTTGAAGTCCAACGAAATAATTACCAACTGCCATTATCACTCGCTTTTTTTAATTGGCTAGGCTGGATGTGGTTGAATTATTCTAGGCTTAAACGACGAAAAAAATGAGGTATTTACTTACTGTTTGTTTTCTTGCGCTGGTTTTGTCCGTTTTCGGTCAAGAATGGAGAACAACTGTAACGAGTGCCCGAAATGCCTACAAACAAGGAGATTTTGAGCGAGCTGTCCGACTCTATCAATCAGCTGAAAAGCAACAAAACCAACACACTAACCTATCGACAGAAATAGGTCAAACCGCTTACCGATCAAGTGATTTTAATGCGGCACAAAAGTATTTTGAACGCGCGGCAAACACGCCTGATAAAACCCTTTCAGCAGGACAATTTCATAACCTTGGCAATAGCTTAATGAAGCAGAAAAAATATCCTGAGGCTATAAATGCCTATAAAAAAGCCTTGAGACTTGCACCTAACGATAAGCAAACGCAATACAATTTATCAGAAGCAATCAGAAAAAACAATCAAAAATCCAAGGATTCACCTGATCAACAAAAGAACAACCCGCCCCCGCCTCAACCGAAAAACGACAACCAAAAACAAGCACCGCCAAAACCTGATCTAGCAAAAAATGAAAATAAAATCCCATCAAAATCGGCAGATCGGCTATTAGATCAATTGATGAAAGCGGAAGCTGAAACAAAGCGCAAACTGGCTGGAAGCAGACAGAAAGGAAATGGCCAACAATCAGGTAAAGATTGGTAATGAGGTGGTTTTTCGGAATAGCGTTACTTGTTTTGATTCTACCGTTGGTGGTTTTTGGTCAAAAACCATCGATTCAACTAGAGGTAGACCCAAAAATAATTGCCACAAATGACGTGTTCTCTATAACGGTCAGGACTTCAATTAACGGTGAAGTTGATATTGAACTTCCTGATGAATACATTCATGGATACAATGTAATGAATGGAATGGAACAGGATGTAGATTACGCTACCGGAAAAATTGTAACCTATTACTACATCAGTCAAACTGGTACGTTCCGCAAACCCGGAAACTATAAAATTGGTCCTGCCGTAATAAAAAAAGGAGGGAAAGTATACAAATCAAGCAGTGTAAATCTTCAAGTAAATAGCTCATCTCCAAGCAGTGAACCAGAAATAAGCGCAAAACAATTACGCCAACCAGCTTTTGGAATCATAGAAACGTCAAAGAAAAAAATCTATGCCGGCGAACCGCTGTTAGTTAACGCCAAAGTTTATTCTCGCTTTGATCCCACGCATTTAGAATCTTATAAACCCTACGTTGTTCCAGGTGCACTTGAAAAGCACGAATTAGATGGTGGATCACGAATTGTTGTGAATGAAGAATACATCAAACGATCACTCTACTATAGCTTTGAGCACGATAAAAAAGTTGTCTTTCCGGAAAACACTGGTAAAATAGCCATTGAACCATTCAAATTAATTTTACTCAGAGGTCTTGACGGTGTGCCAATTACTGCATCGTCTAAAACCATTGAGGTACTCCCTTTGCCTAAAGGCGCACCGAAATCTTTTACAGGGGGGGTCGGGCAGTTTACGATCACACAAAAAATAGACAAAACCATTTTAAAACAGGGAGATGTTATTGATATCGAATTGGAAATTACAGGACATGGAAATCTGCATGCGCTCAATCAACCAGATCTTCAACTTCAAAAAGGATTTAAATTATATGGCGACCCGACAGTAAAAGAAGCTATTGTTTTTGGTAGAAAAGGAGCAGAAGGTACGTTGAACATTCAATACCATGTGAAAGTTCTTGAATCAGGTTCAATTGAATTACCAATAACGACTTTTGCCTTTTTTGACCCTGAAAAAGAAAAATACATCTTACTTAAAACGAAAAGCGAAAAGGTAACTGTAGAGCCGAATCCGGAATTTGATATAAAAAATGACATCGTTGTAAACAATACGAAACCATTACATACAGACAAGAATACCTTCAAAAGCTCTCCTGCCAAAAACGATAAATCATCCACTGGCTGGTCAAGTTGGTTATTGATTGGCACCCCTTTAAGCCTTGCGTTCATCGGATTATTCCTTTGGTGGGGTAAAAAATCTCCAAAACAAAACCATAAAAAAACTAAACCATCATCAATTTCAATTGAAAAAGCGAATGAAGAAAAGAAAATTGCATTAGCTTACTTCGCTTCCTCCGATTACACCAATGGGGTTCAACACCTTAAAAAAGCACTGATACTTGCAGCCATCCGTCACTTGAAATTAGAAGAAGAATCACTCTCCAGCGTCGAGGTTCGTTCCATTTGGCAAACACAGCAACCAAACGACCCGTTATACTACGCGTTTGAATCATCGCTTGAACAGTGTGACAGAACGTTGTACAGTGGTTGGGATCTGAGATTAAGCGAATCCAATTTCTTTCACCAGACAATTGACCTGATCGATAAGATAAATCAGTAAGTAAACCTTTTGTTTTTACTCATTTTCTTAGTTGTTTCTTTACCTTTGTGTACAGCATGACTTCTCATCAAAAAATAGCTATTCGGGAATTATCGTTGAACGAATTAATCGCTCAATTTGAAGCAAGCGGTGAAAAATCATTCCGTGCGAAACAAGTATACGAATGGTTATGGTTACACCACGTGCACGAATTCAATCAAATGAGCAACCTAAGTTTGGCCTTACGTGCCAAGCTCGACGAAGAATATACGATTGACGCTATTCGAATTGATGATGAACAAATTAGTACTGATCGCACCATAAAATGTGCATTTTCCGTTGGTGAGGGAAAAGTAGTTGAGGGTGTGTTAATTCCAACAACCTCACGGATGACGGCTTGCATTTCGTCTCAAGTAGGTTGCTCGCTGTCTTGTACTTTCTGCGCAACAGGAAAATTGAAATTAATGCGAAACTTGACTGCAGGGGAAATTGTTGACCAAGTCGTTTACCTAAAACGTGCTGCAGAACAAAAGTATGAAACTCCATTGACGAACATTGTCTACATGGGCATGGGTGAACCGTTACTCAACTATAAAAATACGCTTCGTTCGATTGAACGAATAACCGCACCTAACGGCCTGGGAATGTCTCCGAAACGAATAACCGTTTCAACCGCAGGAATTGCAAAAATGATACGAAAGTTAGGTGATGACGAGGTTAAGTTTAACCTTGCCTTGTCATTACACGCTGCGAATGACAAAAAACGCAGTGAAATCATGGAAATTAATGACACCAATAACTTAGCTGAATTAGCCGATGCGTTGATCTATTTTCATGAGAAGACTGGCACAAGAGTTACTTTCGAATACATCATCTTTGATGGCTTCAACGACTCACTTGAAGACGCAGCCGAACTCGCTAAATTCGCTCGATGTGTGCCATGTAAAATAAATATTATTGAATACAATCCAATTGATGAAGGTGGATTTCAACGAGCAAAAACGGAAAAAGTAAGTGCTTTTGCGGCGTATTTAGAAAGCAAAAATCTGGTTGTAAACGTGAGACGCAGCAGAGGTAAGGACATTGACGCGGCTTGCGGTCAGTTAGCCAATAAAAACAAGGCCATTCCGGATCGAACAGAATTGCTCAAACAACCCAAATTGAAGGCGTGATTTCACCAATATTCTTATCGCTTTAATAGAGAAATCTGGGAATCTAAACCGTATATTTGTGTAATGATTTCGGTAAAGGAAATGCTCGACCCAATTCGTCCAGAAATGACGGAATTTGAAGTACGCTTTAGAAAAAGCATGCAATCACGGGTTCCCCTTCTCGATAAAATAACACATTATATTATTAAGCGAAAAGGAAAGCAAATGCGTCCAATGTTTGTTTTCTTAACTTCAAAAATGTTGGGAGAAATCAATGACCGCACCTATGACGCCGCGTCATTAATTGAATTACTGCATACAGCCACCCTAGTTCACGACGATGTCGTTGATGACGCCAATGAGCGACGTGGTTTCTTCTCCATAAACGCCCTATGGAAAAATAAAATTGCCGTTCTTGTTGGCGATTACTTGCTCTCAAAAGTGCTCTTGCTTTCTATTGAAAAAAACAACTTAGAACTCTTGCATATCGTAGCAACTGCAGTAAAAGAAATGAGTGAAGGCGAACTACTTCAAATTGAAAAAGCTAGAAAACTGGATATCACAGAGGACATTTATTTCGAAGTCATTCGTCAAAAAACTGCCTCTCTTATCTCTGCTTGCTGCGAGGCAGGAGCAGTGGCAAGTGGAAGAAATGATATGCGCGAAACGATGAAGGAATTTGGCGAATTGGTTGGATTAGCGTTTCAATTGAAAGACGACATTTTCGATTACGGAACAGGAGAGAAAATAGGTAAACCCACTGGATTAGATATTCGGGAACGAAAAATGACATTACCACTTATTTATGCGCTAAATAATGCCCCTACTGAAGTCAAGCGTGAGTTATTGTATATCGTAAAAAACAAAAACGAAAAGAGTAAATCAGTAAAACGAGCTGTAGAAATTGTTATCCAGGAAGGTGGCGTGCAGTATACCCATCAACGCATGATGGAACTCACGAAAAAAGCATTAGATTTACTGTCCACCGTTCCTGAGTCACCAGCTAAATCAGCATTAGTTGGACTTGTCGAATATACTACACAACGTGAAAAATAAACATATGTATAGAATTCTCCTTTTTGTAACATTCCTTTGGCTTGTTGCATGTACATCAACAGAAGAAAAAAAAGTTGAAAAACCCTTATCCAAAGAAGAACTCGTTGAAATAAAAGACGGAATATATACCGAATGGTATCCCGGGAAAAAACAAATCAAATACCGCGGTGGACAAGACGAACAAGACAAGCGAAATGGGGTATGGACATTTTATTCTGAGAATGGAAAAGAATTATCCGTGACAGTCTATGAACACGGCATTCGTGAAGGGTTTACAGTTGTGAAATATCCTTCAGGTGTTATTCATTACAGGGGAGAATACAAAAACGACAAAACTGTTGGTGTCTGGACGACATATGACGAAAAAGGAAAAGTTATCAATGAAACTGATTTCGGTTATCCGGAAAATTAATGGCTAAAATTCCGCCACATATCATTGATGAAATCATGAATACCTCCAGAATTGAAGAGGTCATTGGTGAATTTGTCAATCTTAAACGTGCGGGTTCCAATCTTAAGGGTCTAAGTCCGTTCACAGATGAAAAAACGCCCTCTTTTGTCGTTTCTCCTTCCAAACAAATATTTAAGTGCTTCTCAACTGGAAAAGGGGGATCAGTCGTTTCTTTCCTAATGGAAAAAGAACACTTTTCCTACCCTGAAGCATTGCGATGGCTGGCCGACAAATATGGTATTCAAGTACCTGAAGAGGAACAAGCAACTGCCGAAGAACTTGCTGCAATAAGTGAGCGTGAGAGTTTACACATCATTAACGATTTTGCACGCGACCACTTCAAAAATAACCTGTTAAATTCTCCTGAGGGGGAAGCAGTTGGTCTTGCCTACTTCGAGGAACGTGGGTTCAGAAGAGATATCATTGAGAAATTTCAGCTGGGCTACTGTTTGAATTCAGGCGATGACTTTACAAAAACAGCCATTGCAAAAGGATATAAACTGGATTACTTGGAAAAAGTTGGACTGGTTAAATCCAAAGATGAACGTCAGTTTGATTTTTTCAGGGGCAGGGTGATGTTTCCGATTCACAGTGTTTCAGGTCGTGTACTTGGATTTGGTGGTCGAACCTTATTAAGCGATAAAAAAATTGCGAAGTACTTCAATTCACCTGAAAGTATAATATATAACAAGAGTGAAATCCTCTACGGACTCTATTTTTCAAAAGGGGATATAATTAAATACGACAATTGTTTTCTATGCGAAGGGTATACCGATGTGATCAGTATGTTTCAAGCAGGCATTCAAAATGTAGTCTCTTCATCCGGTACATCCTTAACCAAGGATCAAATCAAATTGATTCGAAGGTACACGCACAACATCACCATTCTCTTTGATGGTGACGCAGCTGGAATTAAAGCATCGTTTCGCGGAATTGATTTGATTTTAGAGGAGGGAATGAACGTAAAAGTCGTGCTGTTTCCTGAAGGAGAAGATCCAGATTCCTTTTCCAAAAAATCATCAAAAGATGAACTGGACGAATACATCAAAGGCCACACGCAAGATTTCATTTCATTCAAGGCAGATATCCTGTTGAAGGATGGTAATGACGATCCTATCAAAAAAGCTGAATTGATTCGTGATATTGTTCATTCGGTCTCACTTATTCCTGATCAAATTACCAGAACTGTGTACATTCAACAGATCGCCTCTCGTTTTGGAATGAACGAGAATATCCTTTCAACTGAATTGATCAAACTGCGAAAGGGACAATTGATAAAAACGAACCAGGAACCCGCTATAGAAGAAATTCAGGTTCCAGTTACGGCAGAACAAGCCACAAGCTCCTCTAATCCTCCTAAAAACCATCACCACGAATGGCTGCTTATCCGCTTAATGGTGAAATATGGGGCGCGTATTGTTGAAATTGAACAATTCGATGAGGAAGGAAAAAAATTCCATGGTGAAACAAGTGTTATGGAATGGATTCACCATGAACTATCGAAGGATGAACTTTACATCCAACACCCAATTTATGCCAAAGTATATTCAAAATTCGTTGAAGGACTAAACGAAAATGCACTCTACACAAGTGCCTATTTGCAACGTACAGATGATCAGGAAATCGTTCAATTCATAAGTGATATCGAAACTGAAACGCATGAATTAAGCAGTAAATGGTTGTCTAACTACAGAATTGAAACCCGAACGGAAAGCGATCGCTTAGTTGAGGCTGTTTCTCATGCGCTATATGCATTCAAAGCGGCGACTATTGAAGAAAAAATTGATGAATTGAGAACCAAGTTAGCACAAGAGGATTTGTCGGATGATTCGTTAATGGAGATATTAGCAGAACAAATGGTATACGAAAAACTGAAAATCATGTTTGCAGAAAAATTAGGAAGAACTATCTTGCGGTAACTATGTTAAGTGAAACACTTTTTAATCTCGGGCCTTACAAAGTCTGTCTCTGGAATATTATCGTTCTTGGAATAATATTCTTTGTTTCTGCTTTATTGCGTCGTGTTATTCATCGTGTGTTGAAGCAATACCTGCACAATGCCAATATTCGAATGGAAGGCCGAAGGATAACCTGGCTTCGTTTGATGAGTCAAAGCGTGTATATTTTAGCCATTTACATTGCCATATTAAGTTTTAACATCAACAACGATCAGGTAACGCTGGGAGATTTTCTCAATTTCAACCTCATCGAATCGAAA
>JBILNH010000147.1:0-6028 GCA_044375095.1 Crocinitomicaceae bacterium | reverse complement strand
TTATTGATGATCTTTTGAACCATGTAGGATGCGGCAGAACCACAAATGACAACGATCAGGTCATCTCTTTTCGAACAGTAGGTGTTCCAGAAGTTTTCGAAGGCCATCAAAAATCCGGATTTTGGCGTAGCCATCCAAGGAAATTCATCAATGAAGATAACTTTTTTTCGTTCGTTCTTTAATGTATCCACATATTCCTCAAGGTGTGTGAAAGCCTCGAGCCATGATTTTACTGAATTCGTTGCAAGGCGTTGGTTACGTTTGTTAACTTCCTTACTAAAGTTGGCTAATTGGTCTTTTAAATGTCCACCGTGCAATCCTGTAACCTCGAAAATGAGTTGCTGTTTAAAAAACTCACGAATCAAAAATGTTTTGCCAATCCTTCTGCGTCCATAAACAACGATCAATTCGGATTTATCATTGTGCATAGCTTCTTTTAGCACGAGTTGTTCCGATTTTCTCCCAACAATGATAGACATGAATACAATTTATAATTCGCCAAAAATACAAAAAAAATAAAGATATGGCGAAGTATAGGTGTGTTTTAGAACCGAACGGAAATCTTGAGTAAATCTACTCAGGTCATTGTATAAACAAAACTATACACGTTTTTTATAGTGTTAAACATGAGCGAAATCAACAAAAAATTGGCGTAAGTCTAGTGATGAGTTGAATTGTTTCGTCTAGATCTGATATACATCGGGAATTGTTTTTAAGTAGAGTTGAGTTGGTTTTGCGGAAAAAATGACTATTTTCATTCTGTATTCTTTTACAATGCAAGAAAACGCTTAGCAACTCGTAATTTATCAAACCGAAGATGGCAAGACAAACTAGAAGTTCGTCTTGAAAATGAAACCGTATGGCTCAGTCAGAAATTAATGGCAGAGTTGTTTCAAACTACTCCACAAAATAGTACGATTCATTTAAAAAACATCTATGAAGAAGGTGAATTGACCGAGTCTTCAACTTGTAAGGATTTCTTACAAGTTCAAAAAGAAGGCTTAAGAATGGTTGAACGCAATCAGAAATTCTATAATCTAGATGCAATCATCTCTGTTGGATACAGAATAAAATCATCGGTTGCTACTCGTTTTCGCCAATGGGCAACTCAATATATCAGGGAGTATATTGTAAAGGGCTTTGTCATAGATGATGAACGCCTTAAAAATCCGCATCAAGCTTTCGATTACTTTGATGAACTTATACGACGAATACAGGATATTCGAACATCCGAAAGGTGATTTTCCGCTTTACGTTTCGGTGGGCGCTGCAATGCGCTTGCCGAATTGAGGTTTGCGGCCATACAATTAGTTTCTGTAGTTATAGGAGTATGGTGTTGAGCCATTGAGTAAAAAAATATCCTTGTTTTTTAGCGTGTCAAGCCTGAACGAAATGAACAGGAATTGTGGCACACAAAAACGGATTCTTTTAGTATAAATCCATATTCCTTTTTCATATATTTGTATATGGCACATTCACAACAGATCCTAGATTTCATAAAGAGAAATGAGCATCTTTTTTGGTATACACCAATGGAGGAGAAGCAGAAGATAAGTGAAGAAATGCTTGTTGAGTTTATTATCAATTTTGGCAAATTAGAAAATATAAAAGAATTAATTCAATTGTTTGGTGTGCCTAAAATGCAAAAATTATTGCAAGAATTTAAAGGTCGTAAAAAGCAAAATATTTATCCCGAATTATTTCATTTAGTATCCGAACATCTGAAGAAAATTGAATAAAGAAATATTAAATACGGATCAAGTTGCTTTATTGCCTTTGGTGAAAGAATTTAAACGTTCATATTACTTAGTTGGTGGCACTGCCATTGCCTTACAAATTGGACACAGACGATCAATAGATTTTGATCTGTTTAAATCAACACCTATAAATCACAAACAAATTCTAAGTAAAATTTCTCCTTTAAATGCACGACCTATTATCACACGCCGTGTTGATGATCAGTTGAATTTGATACTTCATGGGGTAAAGTTTACTTTTTTTGAATATCCTTTTAAGGTACCGGCAACTATCAAATTTGAGGATGTCCTAAAAATGCCAAAATTATTAGATTTGGCAGCAATGAAAGCCTATGCGCTAGGTCGAAGGTCCAAATGGAAAGATTATGTTGATTTATTTTTCATATTATCTAACCATTTCACGATTAAAGAAATATCGGAACGGAGTAAAGAAATATTTGGAGATCTTTTCTCGGAGAAACAATTTCGCGCACAACTTTGTTATTTTGTTGATGTTGATTACGAAGAAAAAGTAGATTTTCTTGTTAAAGCACCATCTGAAAAAGAAATTAAAAAGCTATTATCCAAAATGGCAGTAGAATTTTAAAAGCAACATAGGTCTTGATTTTTTTTTCCAGTCCATTATTTCGGATCATAGCCATAAGTTGGGGAGCACTATTCCATTTCAACTTTTTTTCTTGCTTCCTCGAAAGTGGCCGAAAACGCAAGGAAATCAGTTGGATTGTTTTGCTTCGAAATAACCTAAAATACTCAATGAAAAATGTGGGTTTTAGGGGTAAAAACTGATTAAGTGCTTAAAAATGATTAGTTTTTATGGTTATAACCTATAAAAAATGATTTATTTAAACTATATTTGTGATTATAAGCTTAAAAAGTGATTCAACGCACCCTCTACATTAACAAGATTAAGGCATTTATCGATAAACCATTTGTTAAAGTCATAACGGGGATTCGGAGATGTGGGAAATCCAGTATTCTTCTTTTGTTAAAAGACGAGATTCTTCAGAGAGGGATTGATGAGCAGCATATTCTACTGATCAATTTTGAAAGTTTTAATTTCGCTGAGATCAAAACCGGTAAGCAGCTCTATAACTATGTCAAAGAACGGATTTCACCTGGTACCACGAACTATATTTTATTGGATGAAATCCAAGAGGTAATCGAATGGGAAAAGGCAGTTAATTCATTTATGTTGGATTTCGATGTGGATATTTACATTACGGGATCAAATTCGCACCTCTTATCATCGGAACTGGCAACCTTTTTAGCTGGTAGATACGTTGAATTTCAAATTCAAACACTCACGTTTCGGGAATGTCTTAGTTTTAATACCGAGCTTCAAACTGGCGGAATAAGTAAACTGGAGCAATTCAACTATTTCTTGCGCTTAGGTGGCTTTCCTGTTTTACACACCTCTTCCTATTCAATAGAATCTGCCTATAAAATTGTTTTTGATATTTACTCTTCGGTAATCTTAAGAGACACCGTTCAACGACATAAAATTAGAGATGTAGAGTTGCTTGAACGCATTGTGAAGTTTGTATTTGACAATATTGGAAACTCTTTTTCGGCAAAAAACGTTGCAGACTATTTTAAAAGTCAACAACGAAAGATAGATTTAAACACTGTTTACAACTACCTCAAGGCATTAGAAAGTGCTTTCATCATTCATCGGATTCACCGCTATGATATCAAGGGAAAAGAATGGCTGAAGACACAAGAAAAATATTTTGTGAGCGATCCAGCACTTATTTATGCCGTAATGGGGCGCAAAGACAGAATGATTTCCGGTATATTGGAGAACATCATCTTATTGGAGTTACTAAGTAGAGACTACACTGTGGCAGTTGGAAAATTCGGTTCGAAAGAAATAGATTTTATAGCAACGAAGGGTAATGCAAAATTTTACATTCAAGTAGCCTATTTATTGCCTGAAAGCGAGACAGTTGAGAGAGAATTTGCGCCATTAATCGAACTGAAGGATCATTATCCTAAATATGTTGTAACCATGGATCCAACTTGGTCCGACACGATTGAAGGAGTCAAACATGTTCACATTACAGATTTTCTTCTAATGGATAATTATGAGTGATTTAAAATGAAAAAACTCCTCATTCACTTCGTGGCTGCTGCGCGGTCTCGCATACGATTTCCCGCCTTATGTTTCGATGGGTGGTTTGAGGCCGTACAATTGGTTTCGGTATTTAAAGGAGTATGGAGTTGAGCCAATCATGGCGACAAGTCAATGTTACAATGTGCCAGGCTAAATAAACCTATCTATTCAATTGCGTTTTAGTCACTGAAAATAGCCCATTCCACCCTAAATCTTTGACTTTTTTTTCTACATTTAGCTTATCAAATGGATAAAGAACACATTGAGCGCATACTGAAAAGAGGAGAAGGGCTAACGGTTGAGTTCAAAAGGGCTGCGCGTGAATTACCTTCAACGTTGTTTGAAACGGTTTGTGCTTTTCTCAATCGGAATGGGGGCACTATTCTGTTGGGGGTCAACGATGAGGGAGAAATTAAAGGCATTGAAGAAAACAAAACGGAGCAATTCTGTAAAAACATCGCCAATCTAAGTAACAATCCGTCGAAACTTGACCCTGTTTTTCTATTACAGCCATCTGTTGTTGAACTAGGTGCAAAAAAAATCATTCATTTATTTGTTCCATCGAGTTCACAAGTACATAAAACCGGAAACAAGGTGTTTGATCGCAGTACGGATGGTGACTTTGTATTGAACACGCACGCTAAACGAAGTGAGTTATACATCAGAAAAAACAACAGTTACAGTGAGAACACGATTTATCCATTTCTAACTACTGAACATTTTGAAGAAGGTATTGTGCAACGGGCTAAAACCATTATTCGTTCCAATCGCCCTTCTCACCCTTGGTTAACCTTGGATGATAACGCTTTTTATGCGGCCGCAGGGCTTTACCGCACTGACTTACAAACAAATCAAACTGGTTTTACGTTAGCTGCTTTGCTCTTATTTGGCAAAGAAGAGGCTATTCTCAGTATGCTTCCTCATTATAAAGTTGATGCATTGGTCAGGCGCATTGACATGAATCGCTATGATGATCGCGAAACCTTTCGGTGTAATTTAATTACAGCGTACGAGCTCCTTATGCATTTCGTTAAAAAACATTTGCCGGATAAATTTTACCTGGAGGGCGAACAACGGATTTCACTCCGCGATTTGATTTTCAGGGAGCTTATTGCCAATTTTTTGATTCATCGCGAATACCTGAATCCCCGCGTATCAAATTTGGAGATTAACACTGAAAAATGTGTCATTAAAAATGCAAATAAACCGCATTTGTATGGATCAATAGAACCCACCAACTACGAATCGTTTCCAAAAAATCCGCACATTGCCAAGTTCTTCGTTCAATTGGCTCGTGCCGAAGAACTGGGTTCAGGGATTCGTAATGTATTCCGATATAGTCAACTTTATTCAGGTAAACAACCTGAATTTAAAGAAGAAGATCTGTTTGAAGTTTCCATCCCGTTGTTGGTAAAAAAAACTACCAAAGAAACTACCAAAGAAACTGCCAAAAAAACTACCAAAGAAACTACCAAAGAAACTACCAAAGAAACTACCAAAGAAACTACCAAAAGGCTTAAAGATCGGGAGGTATTGATTATTTCTTTGATTACTGAAAATAATAAGATCAACGCCGTTGAACTAGCAAAAAAAGTGGACCTATCAACAGATGGAATTCGTTACTACCTTAAAAAGTTAAAACGAAAAGGAATCTTACAACGTAGTGGGCCAACTAAAGGAGGGGCTTGGGTTGTTCTAACAAAGAAATTCAAATGAAAAAACTCCTCATTCACTTCGTGGCTGCTGCGCGGTCTCGCATACGATTTCCCGCCTTATGTTTCGGTGGGTGGTTTGAGGCCGTACAATTGGTTTCGGTATTTAAAGGAGTATGGAGTAGAGCCAATTGTAATTACACGGCAATGGCAAAATACGCATGGTAATCAGTTAGATTACATTTCAGCGGGCTATTCACCCATTAGCGTGAAAGAAAAAACTGAATTTGGAACCATTATTCGTACACCGTACACACCCAATTTTAGCAACCGGTTGTACTTAAAATACGGCGAGCACAAGTTTCGCTTTATTCGAAAGGCTATTTCAGGTTTCTATGAGTTTGCGCAGTTCCTCTACCCTGTTGGACCAAAATCTGAGATCTATGCTGCAGCAAGGGAGTATTTAAAGGAAAATAAAGTCGATGCCATTATTGCTACTGGCGATC
>JBILNH010000022.1:0-21214 GCA_044375095.1 Crocinitomicaceae bacterium | reverse complement strand
GAAGTTCTGACCATTGTTTAAACAGGCTAATGATTGGCACAATATTACAAGATATTTACTTCTCTTTCCAAGCTTACGCCAAACATTTGCTTAACATCGTCTAAAATTTGCTGAGAAAGTTCGAAAATCTCTTTGCCTGTTGCTCCTCCAAAATTTACTAGGACAAGCGCTTGCTTTTCATGAACACCGCAGTTTCCAATGCGCTTTCCTTTCCATCCAGCCTTTTCTATAAGCCATCCAGCTGCCAATTTCTTTTGGTTTTTTTCAGCTGTATCATAGACAGGGGCGTCAGGATACTGATTTAAAATGGACAGGGCAATTTCTTCAGATACAACAGGGTTTTTGAAAAAGCTACCTGCATTTCCTAAAACAGCAGGATCTGGAAGTTTGCTTGAACGAATAGCAATTACCGCATCACTCACGTCTTTGATTGTTGGAGAAGTTATCCCCATCTCTTTAAGTTGAGTTTCTATTGCGCCGTATTTGGTATTTACTTTAGGATGTTTTGTCAACGTAAATCGGACCGTTAAAATAATGTATTGATCTTTAAGCTTACGTTTAAATACACTCTCTCTGTAACCGAACTCGCATGCCTCTTTCGAAAAAGTTTCAGAACTTCCATCCGCAATACAAAAAGCATCCAGCGAATGAAATACATCTTTAATTTCCACGCCATAGGCGCCAATATTTTGCATTGGACTTGCACCAACACTTCCAGGGATTAAACTGAGGTTTTCAATACCTCCCCAGCCATTGTTCACGCAGAACATAACAAACTCATGCCATACCTCACCTGCACCACATTCCACAATTACATAATTATCTGTTTCTTCCGTTATGGTGATTCCTTTGATTTCATTTTTTAAAACTAGCGCGTCGATATCTTTTGTAGCTAACAAGTTACTGCCGCCACCAAGCACAAGTAATGAACGATAAGGAAAGGAATTAATGATCGTTGACAAACGTTCAATTGAATCAAAACGAGCGAATTCAGAGGCAATAGCGTTTACCCCGAATGTGGTATATTCCGAAAGGTCTATCGATTGTTGAATCATGTGTTAAAGGTACAATTTCTAAACAAGTTTGTCCACCGACTTGTTGATCAAACGAAAGTTTAACAGTATTAAATCTTCATAGCGCTTGAGAAATTAATATTTTTGCCTATGCCGTTTAAGTCCATAACAATTGATCAAATCAATGCATTTAATCCGAATACGCTAATGGAGCAACTTGGAATAAAATGTATAGAAATAGGCGAAGATTATTTGATTGCGTCCATGCCTGTAGATAACCGAACAAAACAACCTATGGGACTTCTTCATGGCGGAGCGAGTGCGGCATTAATTGAAAGTATCGGTTCCATGGGATCTGCACTGCTCCTTGATTTGGATAAATTCACACCTGTTGGATTAGAAATAAACGCTAATCACGTTGGGGGTATTCGTGCTGGAGAGGTTCATGCCAAGGGTAGATTAATTCATGAGGGAAAAAGAACGCATCTTTGGCAGGTTGATATTACCGACTCATCAACAAATAAATTGGTTTGTACGGGCCGTTTAACGGTAATGATTATTCCTAAATAATTCAATTATGTTGATGTATCGATTTCCTGGAGAAGAGGTTGTGCGTAAGACGGGCAGGTTTCGAGAAGTTACATCGTTTTCTGAAATTACCGAAGGATTCGTCGTAAAACCGTTCGGTGATCTGGGTCTTTTTTTATTTCAAGAAAATGAAAATGAGCCCGATGAATGGTTTGAATCCGATCGTCCGATTGCAACAGATAAAGAAACGTATATTCAATCAGCTTCTTCTGCAATGAATGAACTACAGACAGGCAAGTTGCAAAAAGTAGTTATTTCCAGAATCAAATCAACCGCCTTTGATTTTACTTCTGTTCAAGAAGTTTTTAAGCGATTGGAAGAGGCCTATCCTAATGCTTTCGTTTACTTGCTTTCATCACCACTTCTGGGTACATGGCTAGGCGCATCACCTGAAATTTTATTAAACCGCGATGCAAAACAGTTTTTTATTTCATCATTAGCCGGAACAAAAAAAGCATTGGATGTTAGTGAATGGAGAGGTAAAGAGGTACATGAGCAACAGCTAGTTACGGAATACATTACGTCTTTACTAGGAGAAATGCAAGTGACCAACTTTCAAGTGAAAGGCCCGAACGATTTAATTGCAGGTCCTGTTAAACATTTGTTTACTGAATTTACAGGTGAAACCATATTAAGTTCGGCGCACATGTTAGATAAATTGCATCCAACACCCGCAGTTGCCGGATTACCGAAACAAGAAGCGTTAGATTTTATTCGTGAGCATGAGCAACACAACCGCGATCTTTATGCAGGAATAATTGGGTATTATTCTCAAGAAGTTACTTCTTTATATGTGAATCTTAGGTGTGCTCAATTATTTCGAAATCAAGCATTTCTCTATTTAGGAGGAGGGTTAACAGCTCAGTCAAATGTAGAAGAGGAATGGCAGGAAACAGAAAACAAAGCTAAAACCCTCGAAAAGATCTTCCAATTAACTAGTTTTACCTAATGATTTCGAGTGATAAAAAGGTTGTACAGCTTCTTCTGGAACTATGTGTTTCTAAAGGAGTTCGAAAAGTGGTTTTTTCACCAGGTTCTCGAAATGCACCTCTTGCTATCGCAGCTGATTATCACCCTGAAATAGAAACATTCGTTATACATGATGAGCGAAGCGCTGCTTTTTTTGCGTTGGGATTGTCGCAGCAATTAAATGAACCCGTTGCAATCTGTTGCACATCGGGCTCAGCTCCTGCAAATTATTACCCCGCTGTCGTTGAAGCCTACTATCAGCAAATTCCATTGATTGTGTTATCTGCAGATCGTCCTGAAGAATGGATAGATCAAGGTGATGGCCAAACCATTCGACAAAGGGGAATGTTTGGTCAACATGCAAGAGCCTTTGTTCAGCTTTCAGATAAAGAGATGGATGAAAATAACGAGTGGTTCGTTCAGCGTGAACTGTCTGCGGCTTTTGCAGAAGGATTAGACAGTTGGAAAGGTCCAGTACACATAAATGTCGCTTTTTCTGAACCTCTTTACAATTCAATAGAGATTGATCGTCCGAAAATCAAGCGATTGAATCTATATAAAGGGAAATTTGAATTAGACAGTCATTTGATTGACGAGTGGTACAAAGCCATGAAATGGGAAAAGAAGATGGTCATAATTGGTCAACTTCCGCCTTCACCACGATTTAATGCAGCATTGGAGGAGCTTTCAAAAGATCCTTCAATCGTTTTTTTAGTTGAAAACACTGCGAATGTCAAAGGTCAATTGTTCGTGCATTCCATCGATCGTATGTTGGCAACGATTAAACCCGAAGAAATAGATGAATTTCGTCCTGATGTAGTTATTTCTTTTGGTGGAGCTATTGTGTCAAAACGGATTAAGACATTTTTGAGAGAGTCAAATTTGAAAAGCCATTGGCGAATTGGAGTCGGATTTCCTTTTATGGATACCTTTCAACAACTAACGCATTCTGTTCTAGCTAATCCGGAAGATTTCTTGCATGCCATAAATCAATTGTCAGTTGATCGGGTGAAAAGCAATTTTGCAGGTTGTTGGAAAAAGCGCGATTTCTTGGCTCAAGAGGTGGGCGATGCCTTTGCAGAAACATGTGATTTTTCAGATTTAAAGGCTATTAAGCTCGTACTTGACTTCCTTCCTGAGTTGTCCCATTTACATATGTCCAATAGCTCGATTGTTCGCTATTTTCAGTTGTTTGATCCAATTCATTCCGTCACCTTTTGGAGTAACCGAGGCACGAGTGGAATTGACGGTTCTTCAAGTACAGCAGTAGGAGCAGCAGTAGCAAATCCGAATCAACTGCATGTGCTTGTAACGGGTGACGTGTCATTTTTCTATGATAGTAACGCATTGTGGAATGCTTATTTGCCATGTAATTTGAGGATAATTGTAGTGAACAATGGAGGGGGAGGTATTTTTCGAATAATTGACGGCGCAAGTTCTTCGCCGCAAACATCCACGTATTTTGAAGCTCAACACCAACAATCTGCAGAGTATCTCACGAAAACATTTGACATTGATTACAGTTCTATTCATTCGGAGGATGAGTTTGAAAATAGTATGAAGGTGTTTTATCAGATTGATGAGACTAATCGACCTAAACTAATTGAAGTTTTTACTCCACGAGATCAAAATCATTTGGTTTTGAAGGAATTTTTCAAAGTGGTTTCCGAACGCTTTCAATAAATAGTATTTTTACAAAAAAAAAATTTTAATATGGATTTTTCAGCTTTATTGACTTGGGATGGGATTGTATATTTAGTGATTCTTTCACTTCTTGAAATCGTTCTTGGAATTGATAACATTATTTTTATCAGTATTGTAACAGATAAATTACCGGCTGATTCAAAGCGAAAAGCACGAAATATCGGATTGGTATTAGCACTAGTTGTCCGATTGTTTTTACTAAGTGTCGTCGCTTGGATTATGGGCATGACAAAGCCATTGTTTAGCGTGTTGGATGTTGATTTTTCTGGTCAAAGCTTGGTTTTATTGATAGGAGGACTTTTTCTCATCTACAAAAGTACTACTGAAATGCATAATAGTGTCAAGGGTCACCATGAAGTTAAATCATCAAAATCTAAAGGGATTGCATCAGTTATCGGTCAGATAATAATGATCGATATTGTGTTTAGTTTCGATTCCATTATTTCTGCAATAGGTATGACAAATGGTATGAAAGAGGAAATTAATGCCGATCCATTGATTATTATTTATGCTGCCATTATCGTTTCAATGATTGTAATGCTCAGTTTCGCAAAGCAAATCAGCGATTTTATTACGAATAGACCGACAATTAAAATGATCGCTTTAGGTTTTTTAGTAACAATCGGGGTTATTCTTGTAGCAGAAGCATTCGGTCAACATGTACCAAAAGGCTACATCTACTTTGCAATGGTTTATGCGTTGATTGTTGAGTTTCTAAATATTCGAATGCGTAAGAATAAGGGGGTGGAATAATGAATGTTTTAGAGGCTCTCGCATTCCTCGGTATTTCAGATTTGTCGGAAGTTGAGGTACGAAAAAGTGAGTTGCTATTTGATGCTAAACAGTTCTTTACGAAACAACCAATAATAAGTCAGGTATTTCATAACAGAATTACTAAGTTGAAACATCAATACGAAGCTTTATTGATAGTTACAGACGAACCTGAACGAATTAAACAGTTACAGGTAAGGGTTGAGAGTCAGAATGGGAATGAGGATGAGGATGAGGATGAGGATGGGAATGAGAATCAGAAGCATAATCTAATAGACCAGTTTAATGCCTTCCATGCAGAAAAAAACATGCTTTACGGTTCAATTTACAGTGCTAAAAGTATCGTTGAGTTAATAGGTTATGTAGGACAACTTCTTCAAGCCTATGACAGTTTTCTTGAATTATGGGATTGCCCGCTTGAAGCTGATTCCAATGTTATAATTGGAAAGGAGCCAGATGTTATGAATGTGTTGAATGAAATAAAACAATTAGAGGAATTGGGCATTTTCACAATTGGAGATTTGTATCTACGAATCGAATGTTGTCCCGTTGTCCTAAAGAATGAACTGTTGCGAATGAATGCACTCAAAAAACGAAATAAGAATGGAGGATATTTTTCATAAACTTAAGGCGCAACTTGAGCAATTGAGCTGGCCTGATGTATACTTGTTCAAGTTTATTGTACCAAATGATCCAGAAAAGATTGCAAAAGTTTCTGCCATGTTTAATGAATCAAGTGAGTTGGTTATGCACCCATCACGCAACGGAAATTATCTGAGTATAAGTGCAAAGGAATTAATGCTCGATGTTGATTCAATTATTGAAAAGTATACAAAGGCATCACAAATTAAAGGCGTAATCTCATTATGATATTAGTAGGTTATTCAACGTTAACGACACTGACAACCATCTTGATTGTCTCGTTGATCATTTTAATACTGGCATTGGCATATCGCAGGTTACTCAAGCGGTTAACCGAAGGTGAGCCTATAAAGGAAGAGTATTGCGTGCTTTATGACCTCGAACAACACCCTGTACGAGGGGATATGGAAATCTATTTCACTTGTGCTCAACCTCAGCAGGTTGAGATCTGTTTGTATAACACGGATTTTTCACTAAATAAAATCCTTGAAGCGGTGAATGCTGATCCTGGCGGACACATCGTTCGTTTTGATTCTACTCAAATTGATGATGGAAATTATTTTTTTGGTTTGCGAACTGAAAACCAGAAAACATTGAAAAAATGCCAGATTCGGAATAATCTGACAGCTTAACAGGTAAAATTCGCAGGTAAAAGATTTGCCTATACTAGAAATGAATTAATTTTACAAAGCCTTTTGGCCAAAATATTAAATAAATACAACGTTATGGCAGTAGAAATCACAGACGCTAACTTCGAAGAAGTAGTAATGAAATCAGACAAACCGGTAGTGGTTGACTTTTGGGCTGAATGGTGCGGTCCTTGTCGTATGATCGGTCCAGTTATTGAAGAAATGTACACCGAATATGAAGGTAAAGCAGTTATCGGTAAAGTGAATGTTGACTTAAATCCAGGAGTTTCAGCTCAATTTGGTGTTCGTAACATTCCGACAATTCTGTTCATCAAAAATGGTGAAATTGCAGATAAGGTTGTAGGCGCAGTACCTAAAGCACAATTGGCATCAAAATTAGATGCAATTCTGTAATTAGTAATAAGTAAGTTAAAACGAGCCGCTTTCTTCGAAGCGGCTTTTTTAATCGTGAACTATGGAATCATTTTGGCGTCGCTTGAAATATTATGGTGTCGGTTTTCTGGGAGGACTGGTATTTGTATTTGTATTTTTTCAAAATAGGGGCTGTTCGTGGTTGCCGGCTAATCGAGTTAAAAATAGTTTGCTCGATCGTGTCATCGTGTTAAGTGATGAGCAACAAGTAAAACTTAGCCAAATGGGTTTAACTCTTAAGGATGTGAAGGCAGCATTGAACGATGGTGATGTAGCGTTTAGTGAAAGCAAGAAAAAAGGTAAATTGAAAGTGTACAAAATCACGCATTCAACTTCCGCAGAGCCTGTTGAGTATTTCTTTACAATGCCAGATGAAAGTTTTATTTCTGAAGTACATTTAGGCGCGAAAAATGCCACATCAGTAAAAAACACGATCAAAGGAAAGGGAAGAATTATTCATTTACCAAATGATAAAAACCTGGTGTTCATAGATTCGACTCAACAGTTGTTTTGTCAAAAAAGCAAGCTAAAAATTAAAAATGCACTAGTTGTTCTTGACAGACTGAAATTAACCGGTCAAATTGATTTTGCAAAGACAACTTTTACGAAGCAGCCAAAAGCCGTTCATCTTCTTTCGTTTTATTCTTCTCAATTGCAACGCCGCATTGAATTCGAATCGGTTTGGTATAAAAACAAGATAGATGTCACGCGTTTTGTTGATTCAACCTTGGGTTCATGCCCCTAGCATTATTCAACTTGACGTGTTAATAAAACGGAAATCAGGTCAGGTTTTCTGTTGCTAGTTTGCTTATTTTTGACTGATGGAATTTACGGCAGAACAGATTGCAGCGCTAATTAACGGACAAGTTTTAGGAAATCCTCAGGTTAAGGTAACTGGATTAGCAAAAATTGAGGAGGGTCTAGAAGAAACGCTGTCCTTTCTTTCTAATCCTAAATATGAGGAGTATATTTATTCGACAAAATCAAGTATTTGCATCGTTAATAATACTTTTGATCCATCAAAGCCACTTCCTTCTTCTCTTACCCTAATAAAGGTTGAAGACGCGTATTCTTGTTTTGCCAAATTACTTGAGGCGTATGCTCAAATGACAAGGAAACAGCCAGGAATTGATCAGCCATCATTCATTTCACAAACAGCCAAAATTGGAGAGCATCTTTATTTGGGTGCTTTTGCATACGTAGGTGATAATGCGTTAATTGGGAATAATGTGGCCATCTATCCTAATGCTTATATAGGAGACAATGTAAAGATCGGTGATAATACAGTTATCCACCCAGGTGCGACAATATACAACGATTGTGTGATTGGCAACCGTTGTGTCATTCATGCTGGTGTTGTAGTCGGTGCGGATGGTTTTGGATTTGCGCCGAATGATAAAGGAGAATTCCAGAAAGTACCTCAAATAGGCAATGTGGTTATTGAAGACGACGTTGAAATTGGATCGAATACGACCATCGACAGGGCTACAATGGGTTCAACGTTTATTCGCAAAGGAGTGAAAATTGATAACCTTTGTCAGATTGCCCACAACGTGGATGTCGGTCAACATACTGCAATGGCGGCACAAGTTGGTGTGGCTGGTTCTGCAAAAATTGGTCAACACGTGATGATCGGAGGTCAAGCAGGAATTAGTGGTCACCTGAAGATTGCAGATGGGACAAAAATTGTGGCACAGTCCGGAATTCCATCAACGGTTAAAAAAGCTGATACACTTATGGGTTCTCCTGGAATACCATTAGATGATTTTAAACGATCTTATTTCGGTTTCCGGAAATTACCATTTATTCTAACCAAGCTTCAAGAGCTTGAAAAACAACTCAAAGAGTTAATCAAAGACAAAAATTGATGATCGAAAAACAACGTACGCTTCAGTCTGCTATCATTTTTAAAGGGGTTGGACTTCATACTGGTGAACTCGTTACCCTCGAGATTTGTCCAGCACCGGAAAATCATGGATATAAATTTCAACGAGTTGATTTAGATGGTCAGCCGGTTATAAAAGCAGATGCAGATCTAGTTGTTGCGACAGATCGAGGAACAACGCTCGAAAGTAAAGGCGCAAGGGTTTATACTACTGAACACGTTCTAGCAGCATTGTACGGTTGTCAGGTGGATAATGCATTGATTAAACTGGATGGACCTGAAGTGCCTATTTTAGATGGTAGCGCTTGGCCTTTCGTCCAGGCAATAGAGCAAACTGGATTTACTGAACAAACTGCTGAACGGGAATATTTCGAATTATCTGAGAACATTCCTTGGGAAGATCTAGATAAAGGAATTGAGTTTTTGGCAGTGCCCGATAAAAATTATAGGATTACAGTAATGGTAGATTACCAGTCTCCTGTTTTAGGTACGCAACACGCATCAATGTATCACATTGGAGAATTTAAGACTGAAATTGCAGCTTGTCGAACATTCGTCTTCTTGAGAGAACTTGAATTCTTAGCGACAAATAACCTCATAAAAGGAGGTGACCTAGATAACGCAATTGTCTTGGTTGACCGAACGGATGTTTCACAAGAGGAATTAGACCGTTTGGCCAAGTTGTTGGGTAAAGAGGACCTTAAGATATCAATTGATGGTATTGGTGTTCTCAATAGTTCAAAACTAAAATTTGAAAACGAACCTGCGCGGCACAAATTACTTGATATTGTTGGTGATTTAGCACTTGTAGGAAAGCCAATAAAGGCGCATATTTTGGCAGCTAGACCAGGACATTCAGGTAATGTTCGATTTGCTAAAGTCCTCAAAGAACAGATTAAAAAACAAGAAAAGGCAGGCAAGTTATTCGATTTGACAAAGGAGCCGTTATACACTATTCAAGATATCGAGCGAATGCTTCCGCACCGTTTTCCTTTTTTAATGGTCGACAAAATCATGGAAATTAGAGAAGAATCGATTGTCGGCGTGAAAAATATTACCATGAATGAGCCAATTTTTACGGGGCATTTCCCAGGTAATCCCGTTTTTCCAGGAGTATTACAAATTGAAGCTATGGCTCAGGTGGGCGGAATTTTTGCATTGAGTAAAGTAGATGACCCACACCTTTATTCTACTTACTTTATGAAAATTGATAACGTAAAATTCAAGCAAAAAGTAGTGCCCGGAGATACTGTCGTTTTTGAATTATCCTTACTTTCACCGATTAGAAGAGGACTTGTTGAAATGGGTGGAAAAGCTTATGTCAACGGAAAAGTTGTAATGGAAGCAGAAATGCTTGCTCAAGTAATCAAGGATAAAGAATAAAATGATCAGTAACCTGGCCCAAATTTCAGCAGATGCTCAACTCGGCGATGGAGTAGAGATAGCTGCTTTTTCAACTATTTACGATGACGTGATTATTGGTGCCAGAACCAAAATCCATCCCAATGTTACTATTTATCCAGGCACACGAATAGGAGAGGATTGTGAAGTCTTTCCAGGTGCAGTTATTGGGGTTATTCCACAAGATTTAAAGTTTGACGGAGAATATACAACTGTTGAAATCGGTAACAATACGAAAATACGCGAGTGTGTTACTATTCACAGAGGAACTAAGGATAAATGGAAAACAACAGTTGGTGACAACTGCTTATTGATGACTTATGTTCACGTCGCCCACGATTGCCAAATAGGAAATAATGTTATTCTTGCTTCTTATGTCGGATTGTCTGGTCACGTTCAGATTGATGATTATGCCATTTTAGAAGGTAAGGTAGCTGCCCAGCAATTTGCACATGTAGGTGCACATACCTTTATTGGCGGAGCGTCACTCATTCGTAAAGATATACCACCTTTCATCAAGGCAGCTCGAGAACCACTTACGTTTGCAGGAGTTAATTCCGTTGGAATAAGAAGAAGAGGATACACAGACGAACAAGTGCGCGAAATAGAGGATATTTATCGTATTCTGTATGTGCAAAACAACAATATTTCCAAAGGAATTGAAGTGATTAGGGAGACAATGCCAGACACATCCATTCGTCAATTGATTCTATCTTTTATTGAATCTTCCGATAAAGGTGTTATTAGAGGAATGATTTAATTACCTGTTCAGGTTTAGTTTACGGTAAAAAAAATAGAACGAAATTATGTTTCATCGTGGGGAAATTGTAGAGCTCGATATTGACGATTATGCGTTCGGAGGCCGGGGTATTGCCAAAGTTCCTGTGGCTGATGAAGGACATTATGTCGTGTTCGTGGATAATGCATTTCCAGGGCAACGTGTTCGAGCAAAGATTGATGTGAAACGCAAGCGACACGCAGAAGCCAAATTAATTGATGTCATTAATCGTTCACCTCAAGAAGTTCAATTGCCTTACCAAGAAATTTCTGGAGCTCCGTATATTTTTGTCCCAGTAGAAATTCAAGAGGAAACAAAAAAACGTTCAACACTCGAGGTGTTTGCGCGTATTTCTGGAATTCGCAATATCCATGAAAAATTTGATGAGTTTATTTCCTCGCCCGACCATTTTTTCTACCGCAATAAAATGGAATACAGTTTTTCATGTATCGAACACTGTAGGCAAACTGGAGTCGATATAGACGATGCTTTCGCGCTAGGATTTAAACGTCGTGGAACTTGGTGGAAAGTTGAAAATTTAAATAAACCCAGTGGTCTTTTTGATGAACAGTGGGAAACAATTCTTCCTGAAATTAGAAATTGGTTAAAAAAGACGACGCTACCAGCTTGGCATCCTCCAGGTAAACATGGGTTTTTTAGGCATATTGTTGTCCGAAAATCATTCGAAGCAAATCAGTTACTCATCAATTTGGTTACTTCATCAGAAGGATTAAAACAATTCGATAAAGAAGGATTTTGTCAGTTGTTAAAGACACTTCTCGGCGATCGACTAGCTGGATTTCAGCACACGATTAATGACAATGTGGCTGATCGAGCCAAGATTGAAAACGGTCAGTCGCAATTGGTTTTTGGAAAACCTGTGATCGTTGAGAAATTAGCCGGTCTTGAATTTGAAATTAGTATGGAAAGCTTTTTTCAAACAAATCCGCGTTGTGCAGAGCTTCTTTATGCCAAAGCGCTTGATTATGTGTTTGAGGAGGAAATTTCTGAAGGAAAAGTCGTGATGGATTTATTTTGTGGAACTGGGACTATTGGACAATTATTAACCACCCGTTCCAAAGGAACCCCGATAATTGGGGTTGATATAGTTTCTGAAGCAATTGAAGATGCCAAGCGCAATGCTAAACGCAATCATATTGAAGGTATTGAGTTTTATGCGGCTGATGTCGGAAAGTTTCTTAAAGAACACCCTGAATTTAATGAAACAATTTCGACGATTATTCTTGATCCACCCAGAGCTGGGATTGCTCCAAAGACGCTTCAAAAAACAATCGAGCTTCATGCCCCCAATATTGTCTACATCTCTTGTAATCCTTCCACTCAAGCACGAGATACTGAGCTTCTTCGAAATGCAGGATACGAATTGGAAAAAATAAGTTTGGTTGATCAGTTCCCACATACTGGGCACATTGAATCGGTTGTTAAATTCAAGCTTAAATCTAATGAGAGCCGAGATAATTAGTATCGGAGACGAATTGTTAATTGGTCAAACGATCAATACAAATGCTTCGTGGATTGGACAGGAATGCTCGAAAATGGGTATTCGTGTTGTTCGGGTAACAACTATTTCAGATGATGAAAGTGAGATTGTTTCGGCAGTAGATACGGCCTTTAATCACGCAGATGTGATTTTCGTTACTGGTGGATTGGGCCCCACAAAAGACGACATTACCAAACATACCCTAGCGCGTTATTTCGGAACTGAATTGGTTAGGCATGAACCTACCTTGAAGCAAATAGAGGATTTCTTTAACCGAAGAAACAGACCGATGTTGGATGTGAATATTCGTCAGGCTGATTTACCTGCTTCTTGCATAATTCTACCAAATCCAATCGGAACAGCAGCTGGGATGTGGTTTGAGAAGGAGGGTAAAGTATTGGTTAGTATGCCCGGTGTTCCATATGAGATGAAAGGAATAATGTCCAACGAAGTATTCCCGAAATTAAAGGACCAATATAAACTTCAGGCCATTTACCACCGTACGATAATGACTCAAGGAATAGGCGAGTCGTTTTTAGCTGATCAGATTGCTGATTGGGAAAATCGAGTGCGCGAAGCTGGACTTTCCTTGGCTTATCTCCCTTCACCAGGTATGGTCAAATTGCGCCTCACGTCCTATGAAGGTGAGGCTAGATCAAATGAGATTGATCAGTTTTTTAAAGAATTAGTGGAGCAATTTCCACGATATGTCTACGGAAAAGAAGATGAGACCATTGTTCATACCATTTCAAGACTTTTCATAGAATCATCCATCACACTTGGAACCGTTGAGAGTTGCACAGGAGGGTCAATTGCGCAACAAATTATTTCAATCCCCGGTGCCTCCACTTTTTTCATGGGAAGTTTGGTTACCTATACCAACCAACTTAAACATGAAATTGTCGATGTAGATTCAGAAGTCCTTCAACAAAAAGGAGCCGTTTGTCAAGAAGTTGTGGAACAAATGGCTGTAAACGGAAGGGTAAAGTTAGGTGTTGATTACTGTATTTCAACTTCCGGCATTGCAGGTCCAGATGGAGGCACAGTTGAGTTACCTGTCGGAACGGTTTGGATTGCTGTAGCATTTAACGACGGAGTAGTGTCCAGGCAATTTTCATTTGGCGATAACCGCGAACGGACTATTCAAATGGCTGTGTTATCCGCAATGAATATGTTGCGTTGTCAACTTTTAGGTATTTCATGAAAAAAAAGGAAAAAGGTTTGTTCATTTCTGAAAAAAACACTTTCTTTGCACCCCATTTAGAATTAGGAAAAACGAAAAAAGATGTCAAGAGTTTGTCAACTTACGGGTAAATCGGTGATGGTAGGAAACAATGTTTCTCACTCTAATCGCAAAACGAAAAGAAAATTCTACCCGAATTTATTCAGTAAGAAATTCTACCTTCCAGAGGAGGATAGAATGATTTCATTGAAAATCTCTGCAGCGGCTTTGCGCACAATCAACAAGAAAGGAATTTCTGCTTGTGTTAAAGAAGCGCGAGAAAAAGGGTACTTAAAATAATCCTGGTTCTACCCGTTGTGAAACGGTAGACATTAATACTACAAGAAATGGCAAAAAAAGCAAAAGGAAACAGAATTCAGGTGATTCTTGAGTGTACAGAGCATAAAGAATCAGGTATGGCAGGGACTTCACGTTACATTACGACGAAGAACCGTAAAAACACTCCTGATCGAATGGAAATTAAAAAATTCAATCCTGTATTGAAGCGTTATACGGTTCACAAGGAGATTAAATAATTAAGTCATGGCTAAGAAAGTAGTAGCATCATTGCAAAAAGGAGGTGGTAAAGAACACACCAAAGTAATCAAGATGGTGAAGTCTGATAAATCAGGTTCTTACACCTTCAAAGAAGAAATTGTACACAACGATAAAGTGAAGGATTTCTTCGCTAAAAAATAAGTTGTTTTAGAACGAATTGTGAAAGCTTCCTTTGATCTAAAGGGAGCTTTTCTTATGTTTACCTGATATGGCATTTTTTGGATTGTTTTCGAAAGAAAAAAAGGAAAGTCTAGATAAAGGACTAGAAAAGACGAAGTCTACCTTTTTATCAAAATTGGCAAGAAGTATTGTCGGTAAGTCACGTGTAGACGATGAAGTACTCGATAACCTTGAGGAAATTTTAATTACATCTGATGTTGGTGTTGAAACAACGTTAAAAATTATAGAACGCATTGAAGAACGCGTAGCGCGAGACAAAGTTCTAGGTACCGATGAACTCAACACCATCCTTAAAGAAGAAATTGCTGCACTGTTAGAGGAAAACAATGCCCAAGCTGGAGGTGAGTTGTATGTTCCAACTACTAGTGGAGATCCTTATGTCATTATGGTCGTTGGTGTAAATGGTGTCGGTAAAACTACAACCATTGGAAAATTAGCTCATCAATTTAAATCGGCTGGTAAAAAGGTCGTACTTGGCGCTGCAGATACGTTTCGAGCTGCAGCAGTCGATCAATTGATCATTTGGTCCGAACGAGTGGGTGTTCCAATTGTGCAACAAGGAATGGGAGCCGACCCAGCATCTGTTGCATTTGATACCTTGCAATCTGCAAAATCTCAAGGTGCTGATATCGTTATTATTGATACTGCTGGTCGCTTACACAACAAAGTGAACCTCATGAACGAGTTGAGTAAAATCAAACGGGTGATGGAGAAAGTTATACCTGACGCTCCGCATGAGGTGCTGTTGGTGTTGGATGGATCAACCGGGCAAAATGCGTACGAACAAGCCAAACAGTTTTCGTTAGCCACCGACATCAATGCCTTAGCGATAACAAAATTGGATGGTACAGCTAAAGGTGGTGTGGTTATAGGTATTTCCGATCAAATGAAAATTCCGGTGAAGTATATTGGAGTAGGAGAAGGGATGAATGACCTGCAACTTTTCGATAAAAATGAGTTCGTCGATTCACTTTTTTCATAATTCAAGATGAAAATAAACGGACACGGTCACTTACTTCCTGAACCACATGAAATTCCACGTTTCATGAAAGAGAAGAAATTGTTCTGGATTGATGAAGATAAAAAATTCATGCGTCAAGATGATTGGTCACGTCCGATAACAGATCCAAGTTTCTTTTTTGAACAGAAACTCGAATGGATGGAGCGTTATGAGATAGATCATGGCGTTATGCTCAATCTTTCGCAGATTTATTGCAATGGTTGGAAAAAACAAGATGCGATTGATGCGATCCATTGGCAAAACGATTTCAATGCAAGCATTCAGCAACGACGTCCCGATAAATTTACGTGTGGCTTTGTAGTGCAACCCTTGTACCTGGATCATGCGCTTGCTGAAATTGAACGTTGTGTGGAGAAACTGAATATGAAATTACTCTGTCTGCCAACACATTTCCTTAATGAAAAGGATGAGTGGATTTCAGTGGCAGATGAATCCGTTTTCCCAATTTTTGAATTGGCCAATAAGTATAAATTAGCTGTTGAAATTCACCCGTATGATGGCGAAAAGATGGTAAAGCTAAAAGACATCTATTGGCGTTTTCACCTCGTTTGGATGATGGCCCAAACAGCAGATACACTTCACCTGTTCACCTTAAAAGATTTTTTACATAAATTTCCTGATGTTCGGACATGCTTTGCACACGGCTGCATGCTCGGACAAGCGAATTACGGCCGACGACTTCAAGGTTTTGACGGTCGACCGGACTTGTTTGAAGGGGCAACGAATCCCCGTGAAGCGTTAGGTCACCCCAATTTGTTTTTTGACTCACTCGTGCACGATTCGTATACATTGGAATTGATTAAAACGCGCGCTGGATCAGCTCAAATAGTAGCAGGACTAGATGATCCTTATCCGCTTGGAGAGATGGAAGGAGTGGCGCGATCTTACCCAGGAAGAGTAATTGATTTTGCAGTAGAAGCAGGTATTATAACACAAAAAGAATCGAATCACATTTGGTACGACAATGTCCTGCGTTGGTTAGGCATGGATGCGTTGCCGTATTGATCAAAAAACGGTCATTCTTCTACCTCAATTTTGTACCTTTGCGCCCAAACTTGTCAAGATGGCACAAAAACCTTCTATTCCCAAAGGAACACGTGATTTTTTACCTGAACAGGTAGCGAAAAGAACCTATATTTTTGATACCATTCAACGGGTATTCAACTTGTATGGATTTGATCCAATAGAGACACCGTCTTTTGAGTTATCCTCTACGTTATTGGGTAAATACGGTGAAGAAGGTGACCGCCTGATCTTTCGAATTCTTAATTCTGGAGAGAAAATGCGAAAGGCCGATCTTCAAGCGCTTGAAGAAGGAAATTTACCACGTTTCGCCAATTCATTGTCAGAGAAAGCTTTGCGGTATGATTTAACAGTGCCTTTTGCACGGTTTGTCGTACAACACCAACACGAATTAACTTTCCCCTTTAAACGTTACCAAATTCAACCTGTATGGCGCGCTGATCGTCCACAACATGGAAGATATCAGGAGTTTTATCAGTGCGATGCGGATGTCGTAGGTAGCGATTCGCTGTTATTCGAAGTGGATTTTATTTCCATTTTCAATGAAGTACTTTCTCAACTTCGTCTTCCAGCCTTTACGATTCTGATAAATAATCGAAAAATTCTTTCAGGAATAGCTGAAGTATGCGGAGAAGAGAAGCGAATTATTGATATCACAGTTGCCATCGATAAGTTAGATAAAATTGGGATTGAAGGCGTAATTAATGAACTCTTAGAAAAAGGATTGTCTTCACAGACTGTTGAACACATAAGACCACTTTTCGAATTCTCAGGATCTAATGAAGAGAAACTGGTATTTATGAAACACTTCCTAAGCGAAAGTGAAATTGGTCGGAAAGGTATTGAGGAGTTGACTTTCGTGCTAGATCGCGTTGGTGCTATTGACGAAATGAAAGCGAATGTCGTTTTTGATTTCACCTTAGCGCGTGGTTTAAATTATTACACAGGTGCCATTTTTGAAGTCAAAGCAGATGGAGTGAAGATGGGGAGCATTTGTGGTGGTGGACGTTACGATGACCTCACCGGACTATTTGGTGTATCTGGACTTTCCGGTATTGGAATTTCCTTCGGAGCAGATCGCATTTATGATGTGCTAGAAGAGTTGAACCTTTTCCCAGAATCTCTTGGACAATCCTTACAAGTACTTTTTGTGAATTTTGGTTCAGCTGAACAAGACCAATGCCTTAACTATTGTCATCTACTGCGGAAAAAAGGTATTTCCTGTGAAGTTTATCCGTCATCGGTTAAGATGCAAAAGCAAATGAAGTACGCGAATGACCGTAAAGTACCATTCGTAGCCATGGTAGGAGAAGAAGAATTGAAAAATGGAGTGATTCGATTAAAGAATATGTCAACCGGAGAGCAACAAGACCTTTCAATCGATAACCTTATTTCCCAGTTAGTTTAAGTATGAAGCAATTTGTGATAACCAATCAATGGGTCGATCTTAAAACCATCGACAAGCTCATTGAAAGTAATTGTGAAATCATCCTCAGTGATGAGGTAAAAACGACCATTCAAGCGTGCCGCAATTACCTTGATCAAAAAATGACTGGACATGATTCACTGATTTACGGAATCAATACCGGTTTTGGCGCTTTGTGTAATACTGAAATTCAAGCTGATCAATTAGGACAGCTGCAATACAATTTGGTCGTTTCCCATGCCTGTGGAATGGGGGAGGAAGTTTCACTTGAGATCGTTAAACGGATGCTTCTCCTTAAAGTACTTGGATTGTCAAAAGGACATTCTGGTGTACAGTTGAAGACTGTTGAACGCTTGCTGTTTTTCTACAACAATGGAATTTATCCAGTAGTATTTTCGCAAGGATCGTTAGGCGCATCTGGAGACCTTGCACCACTTGCACACTTGTGCTTACCGTTAATTGGAGAAGGTGAGGTCATTGTTAACAACCAACGTGTTTCGTCGAGAGAAATGCTTCGTCAATTTGGTCTAGAAGCGATAAACCTTAAGTCGAAGGAGGGATTAGCCTTACTAAATGGTACGCAATTCATGAGTGCATATGCCTCTTGTGCTGTGAATAATGCAGATCAGTTATGGAATAATTGGAACCGAATTGCCGCGCTTTCACTAGAAGCTTATGACGGCAGAATAGAGCCTTTTGGAGAACAGGTTAACGCCATTCGAAATCAAAAAGGACAAATCGAAGTTGCCAGAATTTTTAGGGAGTTATTGGAAGGAAGTGAGCGGATTGTACAAAACAAAGAACACGTGCAAGATCCGTATTCCTTTCGTTGTATTCCTCAGGTCCACGGTGCAACGAAAGACGCCATCGATCACGTGGCGCTAATTGTTGAAAGAGAAATAAATGCAGTCACCGATAATCCAACTATTTTTCCGGATGAAGATTTGATTGTTTCAGCTGGGAACTTCCATGGTCAACCACTTGCCATATCAATGGATTTTTTAGCCATCGCACTCGCTGAAATGGGCAGTATCTCTGAAAGACGTGTATACAAGCTTATTTCAGGAACACGCAATTTACCTCCTTTTTTAGTCGCAAATAGCGGATTGAATTCCGGGTTTATGATTCCTCAGTATGCATGTGCGTCTATCGTAAGTCAAAACAAACAATTGTGCACACCAGCGTCTGTCGATACTATTGATTCGTCAAATGGCCAAGAAGATCATGTCAGTATGGGAGCAAATGCAGCGACTAAACTGTATCGAATTATACAGAACTGTTGGTCCATTCAAGGAATTGAGCTAATGAATGCAGCTCAGGCCTTTGATTTCTTTCCTGACAGAAAAACGAGTAGTGAATTAACGAATCTTCACAGTGCGTTCCGAAAGACAGTGCCTTTTGTAGAAAATGATACGTATCTTCACCCTTTGATGCAAATCAGCAGAGATTTTGTACAATCCTTGAAAAATGAGTATGGAAACAAATGAGTTTGAAAAAATGTATGAAGAGGCCCCAAAGCGCCCTACTTTTCTTGTCGTACTTGCTGTATTGAGTTTTGCTTCAATCGGTTTTTCCTTACTGTCTAGTTTTATTGCCGTAGCAACTGGGCCCCAGTCAGAAGAACAGGTCATGGAACAACGTGTTCAATTGGCTGAATTAGCAGAGGATATGCGCGCCGAAGAAATGGAGTCTATGGCACTTACGATTGAAAAAATCGAGCGAATGCTGGTGACATTAAACGATCATTTTTTCACTAATCAATTGGTTACCATTTCTTTATTAATTCTAGGCTTGATAGGTGTGCTATTCATGTGGCAAGGAAAGCGACTTGGATTTCATTTGTACATTCTTTATTCAATTGGTGCAGCTATTCAATATTACCTATTCGTGAGTCCAGCAGATATCCCTTCGTTTCTAATTATTTGGAATGTACTTATCTCAGGAGTTTTTGTACTGCTCTATTCTAGAAACCTAAAGTGGATGAGATAGTCCAGTACGAAAAAGGAATCTTCCCGAATAATGCGAATCTTTGTGTACCTTTGCGCCAAAATTAAGGTACAATGATTTCAGTAAATAACCTCTCCCTTCAGTTTGGAAAACGCGTTTTATTTGACGAGGTAAATGTAAAATTTGTCAACGGCAATTGCTACGGTGTAATTGGCGCAAATGGAGCTGGTAAGTCCACGTTTCTCAAGATCCTTACGGGAGACCAAGATCCGACAACAGGCCGTGTAGAACTCGAGCCAGGTAAACGTCTGGCGGTATTGAAACAAAATCACTTTGAATTTGATGAGTTTCAAGTACTACAAACAGTCATTATGGGACATAAGCGGTTATTTGAAATCATGACCGAAAAAGATGCACTGTACGCCAAGCCGGACTTTTCAGATGAAGATGGAATGCGTACTGCAGAACTGGAAGGTGAATTCGCCGATTTGGAAGGATGGAATGCTGAAACGGATGCTGCATCGCTTTTGAGTAACCTTGGGATAGAGGAATCAAAGCATTACTTATTAATGAAGGATCTTTCAAGTGACTTGAAGGTTCGTGTACTCCTCGCTCAGGCGCTATTTGGTAACCCAGATGTGTTAGTACTTGATGAGCCAACAAACGACCTTGATTTAAAAACAATTGGCTGGCTAGAAGATTTCTTACTTGATTTTAAAAATACGGTTATCGTTGTCTCACACGACCGCCACTTTTTAGATACAGTATGTACACACATTTGCGATATCGATTACAGTAAAATCAATGTCTTTACTGGGAATTACACCTTCTGGTACCAATCTTCTCAATTAGCTTCACGTCAACGTGCAGATAAAAACAAAAAAGCAGAGGAAAAGAAAAAAGAACTGATGGACTTTATCTCTCGTTTCTCTGCCAATGCATCTAAATCAAAGCAAGCAACGAGCCGTAGAAAAATGCTCGACAACTTAAATATCGAGGAAATTCAACCATCAAGTCGAAAATACCCAGGAATTACTTTTCATCAGGAACGTGATGCAGGAAATCAGATTTTAAGTATCGAAAATTTATCGAAATCAAAAGATGGGGGAGCCTTGTTCAATGGACTTTCTATTACAATCAATAAAGGGGATAAAATTGCTTTTATCTCACGGAATTCAGTTGCGTTAACCTCTTTCTTCGAGATTCTTGCTGGCAATATGCAACCCGATACGGGTTCATTTACCTATGGAACAACGATTACCACGGCTTATTTACCAAATGATAACCATGCTTATTTTAAGGATAAACTTCCGTTGATCGATTGGTTGCGTCAATACGCGCAAACAGATGAAGAACGAGAGGAGGTCTATTTGAGAACGTTCCTTGGTCGAATGTTGTTCACTGGAGAAGAAGCCTTGAAAACGGCTAATGTGCTTTCAGGAGGTGAAAAAGTACGATGTATGCTTTCCAAAATGATGCTCGCAAAGGCAAATTTATTGTTGCTTGATGAACCGACAAATCACC